>CAVABL010000157.1:0-1209 GCA_963586735.1 Firmicutes bacterium TM09-10 | reverse complement strand
CTCTTTGAGCGCAGGCACGCTTTTTGCAATCAGAAACGCGAAAATCGCAACGACGGAGATTGTGCAGACAACCGCCGCCGATGCGAATACGCTTTTGCCTATTTTGTCTTTGATTCTGTTTGCGCTCATAATTAGCCGAGTTGACTGAATTTGGTGATTTCGCCCGTATAGATTTTGTAGAGTTCGGCAAGCGTCAAATCTTCTACGCTCGCGTTGTCTTTGTTGACGATGACGGCAACGGCGTCGAGGCAAACGTTGAAACTGTCGATTCCGTCCTTATCCACCGCCGCAGAAGAAAGACCGATTACATTGCCGCCGTTGTCGTCCTCAACCGCTTTGCGCCCTACCGACGAGCCTTCGAGTTGGATGTCGAACACATCGCTTGCGTTCACTCCGTAAAGATTTGCATATGCTTTTGCCGCCGCATTGATGAGTTTTTCCATAGAGGTCGAGCCTCGCACGACGATTTTGTCGCCTGAAGGAAGCGTCGACTGCTTTTCATAAGTTCCGACCGCTATCGCTTGCTTGCCCTCGTTTGCTCTCTTTGCGCCGTCGGAGAGGAAAATCGTTCCCACGTCTTCGCTGTCGCAGATCCCTTCGAGCGCGTCGCTCTTGAGATATTTCATAAAGTCTGCAACCCTTGCGGAAAGTTCGGTTTTGTTTGTAGTCATAAACACGAACGGACGTTGAATTTTGTACGTTCCGTCAAGCACGGTTTGTTTGCTCGGCACAACGCCTGCAACCTTTACCACTTTGACCGAATCGTTCACCGAGCCGAGCGAAACGTAGCCGATTGCCTGTTTGTCCGATTGCACCGCCGACAGAACCGTGCCCGTCTTGCTCTGTACGTTTGCTTTCGATGTCGTGCGGAACACGGTTTTTCCGTTTTCGTCCTTTTCATTGAGGTAGTGCGTGCCGTCGGTGACAACCTTGTCGAACGCCTCGCGAGTGCCGCTGCTCTGCTCTCTTGCAATAACGGTTATGTCCTTGTCGGGATTAAAGCCCGCATTGCACGCAACCAGCGATACCGCCGTGACCAAAACGAGTGCGATTGCTATGGCAATGAAGATTGATTTTTTCATAAGTTGCTCCTTGATTTAAATTTGCAATCCAAGTATACCTTCTTCAAAATCGCATTGCCATCCACGTTTGGTAAGGTAAATGTAAAGTTTGTGTAAATTCGCAAAGATTCGGACCTTTTGATTTGGC
>CAVABL010000156.1:0-2942 GCA_963586735.1 Firmicutes bacterium TM09-10 | reverse complement strand
TGCTGCACTCGAACCGATTGCAGAGGCGGACAGAGTTCCTCTCAAAGAGAAAATCGCTTACGGTATCGGCGGACTTATGGACGGTGGCGGCGTGAGTATGATGTCCTGCGTTATGCTTGCCTATATGACCAAAAACGGAATCGCTTTGGGCGTTGCGTCAACGATCATGATGATTGCAAAATTCTGGGACGCTATCACCGATCCGTTCATGGGATTCATTTCCGACAATACCCGCGGCAAGTGGGGAAGAAGAAAGCCGTATATGTTTTGGGGCGGCATTTCGCTTTTCCTTTGCATATTCCTTGTGTTTTTGCCCGTAAGGCAATGGGGCGTGAGCATAGGCGGTTTCACGGCGTACATAATCGTCATGTACTTGCTTTGGAACACTTGTTCGACAGTCACGCAAGTGCCGTACTGCTCGATGGCAAGCGATATTACGCCGTCGTTCAGAGAGCGTAACAACGCAAATACCGTCAAACTCATCTTCACGGCAATTGCATCCGGCCTCGGCTACGTGTTGCCTCTCGTGTTTATCGAGGCTCTCACCAACCCCGACGGAACGGGATTCCTGTTTGTGCCGCAACTCGATTCGACGCAATTTTGGCTTTGCATGAGTTTGGTGTTCGGTACGCTTTTCGGCGGCGGTCTCGTCATTTGCGGCATTTTCGTAAAAGAGCGTATCAAACCAAAAACTCCCAAACAACATTTCAACCTCAAACAATTTGCAAACAGTTATGCAGTGCCGTACAAAAATAAATCGTATCGCTGGCACATCGTAATGTACGTGAGCGCGTTCATCTGCATGGACATAATCTCAGCGCTTGCGGTGTACTACGCAACGGACGTGTGGCACGGATATCAATTGTTCGGAATGGATATGTCCTCGCTCTTCATCATCGCGCCTCTTATGGTGGCGGCGGTCGTTATGTTCCCGCTCGCGCGCGTAATGATGGATAAAAAGAGCAAGCAATTTGCTTTCCGTATGGGACTTCCGTTCTATATCGCGGGCGGAATTATGCTTGCGGCTATGGATCCGAGCTGGGCTCCTCCAATCCTCGTGCCTATCGTGTCGCTCATAATGGGCTTGGGCTTTGGCGGCGCACAGATGATGCCTTGGATCATATTCCCCGATACGCTCGACGTTGCGGAAATGGCGACGGGGCAACGCCCCACCGGTACGTACAGCGGTATGATGACGCTCGCAAGAAAGATGGGCGGCGGTCTCGGCGTGGGTATGGTCGGTTGGATTATCGGCGCGCTCGGCTATGTGTCGAACGATTCGAACGATCCGTCAAAATACATTGCGCAATCGGACGCGGTGTTGCTCACCGTGCGTTTGACGCTTGGCATTTCGGTTGCCGTGTTCATCACGATTGCGCTGATTGCGTCGTTCAGATATAAGATCACGAGCGCGAAACTCACGAGAATCCGCTACTTCATCGAGGCGAGAAAGTCGGGCAAGACTCTCACCGACGAAGAAAGCCAAGAAAGAGAAAAACTCATTGCCGAACTTTACGGCAAGGTCGATCCTGCCGATGTCGTTGATCCGTCAATAGCGGACGAGGACGACGGCTCTGCTTACGAGCCTCAAACCGACGTCGTCGAAGGCGTGGAAGGCGCAATAGAAGAAATTGCCGAAACGGACGAGAAAATTGCGCAAAAAGACGTTGAGATCGACGAATCGGAAGATGAAACTGCTATTGATGGTGAAGAGGGCTGATATGAACGGACGTTTCGAAAAGCGTGACGGAAGAGAAGTCATTGTGAAAGAAAAGGGGAAACCTTTCAGAATTTTGCAGTTGACCGATATACATATAGGCGGTTCGCTCGGCACGAAAAAGAGGGATAAACTCGCTCTTGCCGCGGTTGAAAAAATCGTGAAAAACGCAAATGCGGATTTCGTGGCGGTGACGGGCGATATGGTGTATCCTATGCCGCTGCTCAATCAGGGCACTCTCGACAACGGCAAGTCCGCAAAGATGTTTGCGTCCCTCATGGAAAAACTCGGCGTTGAGTGGACCGTCGTTTTCGGCAACCACGACAGCGAGGTGTGGGCAAAGCTTGACAAGGAACGTCTCGGCGACTTCTATGCCGCTCAACCGCATTGCCATTTTCAAAAGGGCGATCCGAATATTTACGGAGTGGGCAACTACTGCATACCTCTTTTGAACGAGGACGGCACGCTCAACACGGCGCTTATGTTTTTGGATAGCAACGCATATTTGACATGGAATTTCTTCAGCGGATTTGACGTCATCCACGACGATCAGATCGAATGGTATAAAAAAGAGATCGCCGCACTGTCAAAAGACGGAGAGATTGCGAGGTCTCTTGCGTTCTTCCATATTCCGCCAAAAGAATTCAAGGAAGGGTGGGAGAAGTGCTATCGCGGTTCGAGCGAGGCAACTTATCATTGCGGTTTTGTGCAGGAGAAGGATAATTATTTCGGATATCCGAAAACGAAAGAGGGTAAGTTTTTTGACGAGATGGTCAAATTCGGCAGTTGCAAGGGTATGTTCGTCGGACACGACCACCTCAATACGTTGTCGATGGCGTACAAGGGAATTCGCCTCACGTACGGAATGAGCATTGACTACAACGCGTACAAGGGCATAGGGAAACGCTTTTCGCAGAGGGGAGGCACAATCATAGATATACGGGATGACGGCTCTTTTGACGTGAAATTGTTGCCGCTTGTCGATTGCAGATGAGAGAAAGAAAAACAGGACGCAGACGCGCCCTGTTTTTAATGATATCGCCTGCGGCGATGATATCCTCACTGCGTTCGGATGATATCGTGCAGGGCACGATGATATCCACACGATGTGTGGGTTGAGGTGGCAACTGCGTTGCAATGATATCGCCTGCGGCGGTGATATCCTTGCAGTGCTCGGATGATATCGTTGCGGTGCAACGATGATATCCACGCTTTGCGTGGGTTG
>CAVABL010000155.1:0-2961 GCA_963586735.1 Firmicutes bacterium TM09-10 | reverse complement strand
ATCCGCAAGGCAACGTGCAAACCAACCCCTTGAAGGAAAGCATGTCGCCTAAGAATCTCAATATCGACGAAAGAGACTTCCTCGACCTCATTTTGTTCACCGAATACGCCAAGACGTTGGGAGTAGGCGACGCAGATCTGACGGAGAACGAAACGCTCAAAGAATCCGTCAAGATGATCAACGCGTTCGCTTCGCAAAACCACGACGAGATTAAAAAATATCTCGACAGGATGTTCGACTTCCTCGAATCGTACACTCCTCCGAGAGAAATAAAGACCGTCGAAGACGTTTTCAAGACCGTTATGTATATGAGAGTACAACAGACGACGAGAGTAAAGAGCCTCGAAAATCCGTGGTACGTTGAAGAACGTTGCCCGACGCTCATAGACAAAGCGGACTTCTCGGCGTTTGAAGCCGAATACCTCCAAGCGCATGCCGAATTGCTTGCCTCTTGGAGTAGGGACACGTATCTCAACCTCGGCGCGGGTTTTGAATACGCAGAACTCGTCAGACGCGCAGACGAAAAAAGAGAGATGGCGGAAAACGCTCCCGAAGACTATGAAGATATAGTTTTGACGGAACGCAGCTCCGCGCAATTCCACAAATTCACCTATGAATATCTTGCGGAAAGAAGACGTAGACTTGCTTACGCCGATGATTTCGGGAACAAAAACTACGTTTTCAGGCTCTCGCTTCCGCAAAGCGCACTCGCACTTGCCGGCGATAATCCGGACGAAGACGCTTTGGATAATTGCGTAACCGCTTTGTGGGTGGGATGTATTTCCAACATCTACAACTCGACTTTCGTCGATTCGGACGCATTGCGCGCATACGGATTCACCAACAGCGCAAGCGCCGACGCAGTGCACCTCATATTTGTCGACGGCAAGTCGATCTACGACCTTGCAAAAGAAGCAAACGACGGTGTGTATTCGCAAGATAAGGCGACTAAGATTCTACTTTCCGCACTCGTAAACCAGACGGGACTCGTGCAGTTTGCCCGTATCATGAAGGACGGCGAAGAGATCAAAATGGAACTCGATACCATTGATCTCACGCACAAGGGTTCTGTCGAAACGCCAGAGTACGTGCAAAAATTGTCGCAATATTTTGCAGACCCCGACACGAGATACAATCAGATCAAAGAAAACATCGTCAACGTGTGCAAAGCGAAGAAGGCGGAAGTCGAAGCCAACGAGCGCAACAAACAATACGTTGCCGGCGAAGCGCAACAGTGGAAGGATTTTGCTCCCGAGGCAGACGACTTATTATTCGCACCGTCCGAGTATGACAAGCAAGTAGAGGCAGAGCAAGCAAGAAATGCGAGAATAGCTGCGTATATGAAAGAGCAAGAGGAGCAATTGAACGGTCTCTTCAACGCCGATCTCGATTTGTTTGAGGGCGAAGATATTCCGGTGCAGAATCAACTTGCGCAAGAAGAACTCGGAGCCATCGAAAACATCGATTTTGCGACATTCAAAGGCGGAAGGTACTTTGTTTCTAAGGGCAGACCCAATTCGGCATACTCGGTTGTAACCATGGGCGAGCTCAGCGAACTCGGTGTGTATTTCGGCGGCATAACCGCGCAAAACAACGATGCGCACTTCATTGAGATCGACGAAGACGCCGGTTATATCCCTCTCGACGACGATGCGGGCGAATACGATTATACAAACGACCTTGCCGGCATTTGCGGAATAAAAATCGGCATGGAAAAACTCGATTCCGTCATCGGCAGTTTCATTCTGCAGAACGCGAGTGACGACCACAGGAGCGTTGACAAAAACATATTCGACAAAGAGTACAAGTTGCTTTTCGGCGATTTATATATGGCGGCTCTCGAAAACATCAACAAGCAGTGCTGCAAGAACGGTATGACGATTTCGGCGGATCAAATGGATGACGCGCGCAAATACATCGACCAAGTCATGCGCGATTCGGCGCGCCACGTAGGATACCCGCAGGTCATCATCAACGGCGGTTATACGCCCGAACAAATCAAGACTTTGCAAGAAGACTTTTTGACCAAGTACGTACCGCAGAACTCGGTCGAACAGGCGTTCAGGAAGATGCAGGCAAAAGCCGGATACGACTTCACGGACATCGATTGGAAGAAGAGTATGGGCTATACCGATTTCAGAAACATCGTGACGGACGCGCAGAACACATTGAACGGCGACGTAGCGAATACGCATGATAATAAGCTCAAAGTCGCGCAAACGTACAGAGCCATGCTCGAGCACAGTCAGGGCAGATCATTCTGGTCAAAGCTGTTCAACGTGCGCAAGTATTTCAATGAGAGAAACGCCGTCGAAGCATACAAAAATCAAGCGATGGAGAAGTTCGGATTGGGAGCGCGCGACTTTGACGAATTGTGCGCGGTACGTGCAAACGCCGACATACAAACCGCCAAAAACGGTATTCAGGCAAATTACGCCGAGGCGCTCAAAGAGCAAGGACGCAAGGATATGCAGAGCGACACGTCAAGCTTCCGAATCGGCGGCATGACCGAACGTGAAAGCGAGCAGGACATGGAAAACATATCTGTTTTGTCCTCGGAAGACAACGCGATGCGCATTAGAATTTCCGTTGAAGAGGCGGACCACAGACGTAATGAAAAAGCAGAGCAAAAGCGCAAAGAGGACGTCAAAGAGGTTAAAAAGGTCGCGGAAAACCAACTGAATCAGAGCAAAAAATAGTAAACCGACGATTTAAGCAAAATCCCTTGCCGAGAAAAGGCAAGGGATTTTTGTTACATCTCAAAAATTCGAGAACGCAAAGAGAATAAATGATTTGTTCCGTTAGTCGGCGCGGCGGGATAGGGATTTGAGGGATTGTTCAACGTTGCCGTGGGTAATCGCACTGATGTTCTCGACGATTTTTTGGGGGTCTTCACGCATATCGTTCTTTATCCAGTCAAGCATGAATCGGACAAAGGCGTATTTGTAGAAGTTGATGATC
>CAVABL010000154.1:0-2997 GCA_963586735.1 Firmicutes bacterium TM09-10 | reverse complement strand
GATGAAATCCTCACTGTGTTCGGATGAAATCGTGCAAGCACGATGATATCCACGCTTTGCGTGGGTTGTGGATAAATTTGAATTGTCCACTTGCACACGAAGTGCGCAACACCAAGCAGAGAATTTGGCGAAATTGCGGCAAGAGTTTTGTCCGTGCTTGATGAGATAGCGCAAATTGTCTGCGCGGTTAGGAAAGCAATAAGGCGAGCGTGGCAGTGGGCAATGAACTTGTGAGTTGCCTTTGCCACAGCGATGACTTTTGCTTGCGATGAAATCCTCGCTATGCTCGGATGAAATCACTTCGTGATGATATCCCCGCAATGCTCGGATGATATTGTGCTTTGCACAATGATATCCACACGAGGTGTGGGTTGCGGATAATGCAATGCAATCGCATCGGTGTGTCCCAGTGCGGAGCGGATGCCGTGGATTCCGTTTTAACGTGGGAACGGATATTGGGAAAATGCGTGAGGAAAGGAAACTTTAAAATTAGTACGCATCGCGAAAGCGTAAACGTACAAACCATAAAAAAATATTACGAGGTTAATATGAGAAAACCAATCATTGCAGGAAACTGGAAAATGAACAACACAATCGCCGATACAAAGGCGCTTATCACCGATCTTGCTCCCCTTGTCAAGGACGCAAAATGCGACGTCGTCATCTGCACGCCGTACACTGATCTTGCCACTGCCGTTGAAATGACGAAGGGCACAAACATCAAAGTCGGCGCAGAAAACGTACACTGGGCGGAAAAAGGCGCATTCACAGGCGAAATCTCCGCAAAGATGCTCGTTGAACTCGGCGTTGAATACGTCATCATCGGTCACTCCGAGCGTCGTCAATATTTTGGCGAAACCGATCAAACGGTCAACGCTCGCGCAAAGGCGGCTCTTGCGGCAGGTCTTAAACCCATCATCTGCGTCGGCGAAACTCTTGAAGAGAGAGAAAACGGCAAGGTCGAAGAAGTGCTCGTTCGTCAAACGAAGGGCGCATTCGACGGCATCGACAAGGACGAACTCGACAACATCGTCATCGCATACGAACCAGTTTGGGCAATCGGCACCGGCAAAACCGCAACGGCGGAAGTTGCAAACGAAACTATCGCAATCATCCGCAAAACCATGGCGGAACTCTATTGTCCCAAGTGCGCTGAAAACCGCGTTCGCATCCAATACGGCGGCAGCATGAACCCCAAGAACGTCAAGGAACTCATGTCAATGCCCGAAATCGACGGCGGTCTCATCGGCGGTGCGTCGCTCAAAGCGATTGACTTCTCTCAAGTCGTAAACTACTGAAAATAAACTTCGCGTGGCGATTGTCCGCTTGACGCTTTGCGCCAAAAGCGGCAATCTAAACGTACAAAATTTTAACGTACAACAAAAAAAGGACGATTATATGAAAAAACTTGTTTTGGTTGTGATGGACGGTGTCGGAAAGTCAAAAACGGGACTTGGCGACGCTGTCACTCTTGCAAACACTCCAACTCTCGACATGCTTTTGAAAGAGTGCCCGAACACGTATATCAAGGCGCACGGCACGGCTGTCGGTCTTCCCAGTGACGACGATATGGGCAACAGTGAAGTCGGACACAACGCCCTCGGTTGCGGACAAATCTATTCGCAAGGCGCAAAACTCGTTGAAGAAGCCATTGAAAGCGGCGATATTTTCAATTCATCCGCATGGCAGGAACTCAAGGATAATTGCGTGAAAAACGGCGGTGCAATGCACTTCATCGGATTGCTTTCGGACGGCAACGTTCACAGCAATATCGGGCATCTGATTTCATTGATAAAGGGCGCAAAGCGTGACGGAGTAAAAAAAGTTTTTGCACACGTTTTGCTTGACGGAAGGGACGTGCCCGCAACGAGCGCGCTCACGTACGTCGATCAACTCGAAAACGCAATGGCGCAACTCAACGACGACGATTTCAATGCTTGTATCGCAAGCGGCGGTGGCCGTATGGTCATCACTATGGACAGATATTTTGCAAACTGGGATATGGTCAAAAACGGATTCTACACCCATGTCTACGGTGAGGGCAGAGGTTTCGATTCGGCAACCGATGCCATTGAAACTTTCCGCAAAGAGACTCCCGGCATTATCGATCAGGATTTGCCCGCGTTCGTCATCAAAAAGGACGGTCAACCCGTCGGCGAGATGCATGACGGCGACAGCGTGATTCTGTTTAACTTCCGCGGCGACAGAGCAATCGAAATTTCCATGGCTTTCGACAATGCCGAATTCAGCGGTTTTGACAGAGGCAATATGCCCAAAGTGCTTTATGCGGGTATGCTCCAATACGACGGAGATTTGCATTTGCCGAAGAGATTCCTCGTCGAACCTCCGCAAATCAAATATACGCTCAGCGAATATCTCGTCAATCACGGCGTTAAGTCCTACGCGGTGTCCGAAACGCAAAAGTACGGTCACGTGACGTATTTCTGGAATGGCAATCGCTCCGAAAAATTCTCCGATTCGCTCGAAGTTTGGGAAGAAGTACAGTCCGACAAAGTGTCATTCGATCAACGCCCCTGGATGAAGTCGGCAGAGGTCACGGACAAGGTCATCGAAGCAATCGAATCCGAGCAATACGGTTTCATCCGCTGCAACTATCCGAACGGTGATATGGTCGGTCACACCGGCAATCTCGACGCAACTATCATCGGCGTCGAATCCGTCGATCTCGCACTTGCAAGATTGCTCCCTGTCGTCAAAAAACACGACTGCGCTCTCATCGTCACCGCCGATCACGGCAATGCCGACGAGATGCTTGAAAAGAACAAGAAGGGCGTCATTTCGGTGCGTACCGCGCACTCGCTCAATCCCGTTCCGTTCATCGTCTACAATTACGATTGCGAAATCGCGGACGGTTCTTTCGGGCTTTCCAACGTTGCCGCAACGGCAGTGAAGATTATGGGGTATACCCCCGACTCTCACTGGGATGCGCCCATAATCCGCTAAATCGTGCCTAACTTTGTCAGCACCCCCTGAATC
>CAVABL010000153.1:0-3036 GCA_963586735.1 Firmicutes bacterium TM09-10 | reverse complement strand
ACTACATTCAGTCCGTAAGGATAAAAAACAAGGCGACACGCCAAAAGGAGAATTTTATGGCAAAATCCGAAACAAAACAAACTAAACGCAGCAACGATTGTCATTGTGAAGAACCCAAAACGAACAAATCAACGAAATCCAAAGATTGTGGATGCGGTGGTAAAGAAACCAAATCCTGCAAGTAAAAACTCGCCATCGAGCGAATAACTTTGTCGGGCACGACTTGCCTCAAAATCGTGTACTTCTATGTACACCGGGTTTTGATTCAAGCCGTGCCCTTTACGTTCTTCATCTCAATGGAGAGTTTTTTACGCTCTGTACTTTAGGATTGTTGCCCAAGGAATTTTCCCTTGTTCTTCATTTAATATCGCAGTTTTTGCAAATAAACTCTGAAAATTGCGACTCTGCCGCAGTTATTTGCTCAATGGGGAGGTTTTACTCTTCTTTGTCGGACATCGAATCGATTTCGGCGGTGGATTGGCGCTCGCCGATTTTCATATCTTTCAGGGAATAGGTGCGCACATCGAAACTGCCGTCTTTGAGCATGACTTTCGCGCGTGCGGTTTGCTTGATGAGGTCATTGGACTCTACCGTGCCTTCGCCGTCGGGAGTTTTGACTTTGCTGCCGACTTTGGGCATGAGTTTGTAGGTTTCGGTGTAGTAGGCGTTTTCGTACTTGAGGCAGCACATAAGTCTTCCACACACGCCGCTTATCTTTTGCGGATTGAGGCTCAATCCTTGCACTTTTGCCATCTTTATGGACACTTTTTCAAAGTCGGGGAGGTGCGTCGTGCAGCAGCACGGTCTTCCGCACGGAGCAAGCGCGCCACGCATTTTGGTGTCGTCACGCTCGTAAATCTGACGAAGTTCGATGCGGATTTTGAATATTGACGCAAGCACGCGTACGAGTTCTCTAAAATCAACTCTGCCCTCTGCGGTGAAGTAGAAGATGAGTTTCGAGCGGTCAAATGTGTATTCTGCGTCAACGAGTTTCATGTTGATGTTCATGTCCGCGACCTTTTCGCGAATGACTTTGAGGGCGTGTTCCTTGTCTTGAAGATTTTTTTCGACGCGTTTTTCGTCATCGACGGTGGCTTTGCGTACCACGGGTTTGAGCGGCTGGACGATTTCGCTGTCGTCAACGTTTTTGTTTGCGATTGCGCATGTTGCGTACTCTTGTCCGCGCGCCGTTTCAACGATCACGCCGTCGCCCTCTTTGAAGTCGATGTCTTTTGGATCGAAATAATACACCTTGTTGGTGTTTTTGAATTTTATGCCTACGATTATTGCCATTTGTGTTTTGCCTCCAGCATTGAAAAGAGCAGATCATCCACCGTCGCCGTCACGTTCACGTTGAGCGAGAGTTTGCGACGCGCCACGTTGATTTTGAAAATTATCTCCGCAAGCGCGCGTTCCGAGTAACGACTGCTCAAATTTATTATGTCCGATGATAAGTGTTTGGACAACATAAGGTTTTGATTTTGTTTGCACACGAGCATATCCCGAAGGATCACGCTCATCACGTCAAGCAGTCCGTTTAGATCTTGTTCGTTTGCGATTATGCCGTCAACTTTGACAATATCCGAACTGTGATTGAGATTTGTCAAAAGATATATCGCGCATTTATAAAGGTCGGCATACTTCGGCGAAAGTGCGATTTTGTGCGCTTTTCCGAGTTGTCCTTCACTGCACGCCGCGGCGATCGCGCAAGTGTTTTCGTCTATGCCGAGAGACATAAGCGCATCGTAAACGGCATCCTCGTCAAAAATGTCGATGGCAACCGTTCTTGCGCGCGACTTTATCGTGTCGAGCATGCTTGCTTCGTTTGCAACACCTAAAAATATGGTCACGTCGGTGGGTGGCTCTTCAAGGGTTTTTAGCAATTTGTTTTGTGCCTGCGCGTTCATCTTGTCGGCGCGGTGTACGAAATAAATTTTGTGTCCCGAAAGCGATTTGACGAATACCGTGTCAAGCATTTGTTCGACGTCGTCAACTTTGATTTTGTCCTTTGCGGGATAAACGTGATATATGTCGGGGTGGTTTCCGTGAAGCACCTTTCTGCACTCTGCGCAATCGAGGCATGCGTCGTGACGAGCGCAGTATACGCTTGCCGCAACGAGCGTAAAAAACTCGTCCACAATCTCGTCGTCGGGAGATACGACCATATACGCGTGTCCCAGTCCTGACGAGAAGTCGTTGCTGATAAGCCCGTATGCGCGTGATGAGCGCAGAGTCTTTTCAAAGGTGATTCCACTCACTTTATAGCACCTCTTTTTCTCAATGCGTCAATTATCTTTTTTGAAGTGACGTTTCTGTCAAAATCGGGTTTTATGCGCACGAAACGTGTGTTTGAACCTGCCATTTCTGCAATATAACCATTGTAAACCTTGTTGTGAAATTCTGCGGATTCAAGCTCGAGACGGTCGTCTATGATGCGGAAAGTGCGCCATGATTCGCTTGGTTTGAGGTCAAGAAAAATCGTTACGTCGGGGAGCAATCCGTCGATTGCGCTCCCGTTGATTTTTTTGATGAGGTCTGCGCCGAGTCCGCGCGCATAACCCTGATATGCAATTGAACTGTCTACATATCTATCGCACACGACGAGCTCACCTCGTTCAAGTGCGGGGCGTATGACTTCGCGCACGAGTTGCGCTCTCGACGAGGCGTAAAGATACGCCTCCGTTACGCCGAACATTTCGGTGTTTTTCGGATTGAGAATCACTTTGCGGATTTGCTCGCCGATTTCCGTGCTTCCCGGCTCTCGCACATAGACCGCATACTGATTCGTGGATTCAAGATAGTCTTTGAGAAGTTTGAGTTGGGTGGATTTGCCAACTCCTTCGCAACCTTCAAACGATACGAACATATTATTCCTCGATTTCTGTTGATTTCGTTATTATATCACGCCGTTGCGATAATGTCCAACGTGTCAATCGTTTTTCTTGCCGGTGAGGATGTAGTAGTTTTTGTCTGCGGTTATCTCTTTTAACGAGCGATTGTCGTTGCCGTTTGTGTTGAACGAGGCAAGATATGGCG
>CAVABL010000152.1:0-3080 GCA_963586735.1 Firmicutes bacterium TM09-10 | reverse complement strand
CTCTGACGTGTTTTCTTGCAAAAGGAGCATAATCGACCATATAAGACGCCGTGTTGAAAAACACTTCGCTGTCGCCCGTCCAGCCCATACGTTCTCTTGTCGGGCAATCTGACGGAAAATCCGTCGAATTGCTTTTGAGCGACCAAAGCGTGTCGTGATAGAATTTATTTATAAGTTCGTTTGAACACTCAAACTTCGACGTTTCTTCAAACGCGCTGTACACTGCAATAGCCTTAAAATCGTCTTTTTCAAAGGGTACGTCGGTGTCGATTTGAGCATACTTAAAACCACCGTAAAAGAACTTTGGCTTATATTCGTTCAATCCGTCTTTGCAAGTGTAGTCTATCTCTTGGAGCGGTGATGGTTTACCCTTGAAAATGCATTGAATGTTTTTGAGAGTAAGTTCGCCGTCTTTTCCGATCAACTCGCCGAGCGTAATATGTATTTTTTGTCCCGCTTTGGCGTTGAGAGAAAAGGCGATATATCCAGACAAATTCTGCTCGAATTCAAGAACGGTTTTTCCACTTGGCGTTTTTATAACTTTGATAGGCAAAAACGTTTCGTTTCCTTTGACGTCGAAATTGTCGGACGCAGTAAGATTTGCATTATATTTTACGACAATCGCCTTGCCTTTGTAAGTCGGAGTTTTTCTTGCGTCAACGGCTTCTCCGTCCTTTAAGTCCGCAAAGCGAATTGCGCCGTCGTTTGACCAATTCCACGTTTCATCTGTGCAAACAGTTGTTTTAACACCGTTTCTTGTCAATATTTCAAGTTGCGCGATAAACTTCGTCTGCGTTCCGTACGTATTGACTCTACCCTTCGAACCGCTTGAACCGCGATACCATCCGTCGGCAAGTTCAACGGTCAAATCGTTTTCGCCTTTTCTTATCGAATCCGTCACGTCGTACGTTTGATATTGCACTCTCTTTCGATAATCGACAGCCCCGGGTGCAAACACGAATTCACCGCATTTTTTGTCGTTGAGTCTTGCCTCGTAAAGACCGCAAGCGGATATATACAAACGTGCTTTTTCAACGTCGCTTGCCTCGAATCTTTTCTTAAAGCAATCGACGGGATAGCGCTTTTTCTTATCGACTTTATAGTCGCCGCTTATCCATTTCGCTTGCCAATCACTCTTTTCAAGCAAACCGATTTCAAAAAAGTTTTCTTCGCTCCACTCGCCTTCTTGCCCGTTTTCGTCCCAAAGTTTGATTTTGAAACGCACTTGCGATCGTGATGCGAGCGGCACGCCGAAATCCGCATGCATACTGTCGCTTTCGACTTTTCCGCTTGAAAACTCTTTTCCGTCAACGACTGCGCTTATATAGTATGCCGTTTGCTTTTGTCCGTCGTCGCAGTTCCAGTTTATCCTCGGCATTACAGTGCCCAGTCCGACAGGATTATGCAAATATTCCGTTTTGATATTTATTGCTTTCATTTCTTATTCTCCAACAGCTTTGTATCAACAGTGCAATTAATGCTGCAACAATCAACGCACAACCGCGATCGATACGCCGATGACTGTTCTTTTCTTTTTTGACACTCTTATGTCTTTTGCCATAATTTCACCGCTCTTCCGAGCCATCCTTGTGCAGCGGTATTGTCTGCCAATCCCCAGCCGTGAGATTTGCCGTCTACCGGCATAAACTCACACTCGCAGCCACATATTTTTAATGCATCGACAAGCATAAGACTGTTTTCAAAAGGAACGACATTATCGTTTTTGCATTGCCAAATAAACGTTGCAGGATAATCTTTGTCTACCTGTTTTTCAATCGAATACCTTATTTGCAAATCGACATTGTCGCATTTTTCGCCGAGCAAGTTTTTTCGACTGCCTTTATGCGTTTTACCACCCATTGTTATCACGGGATACGCAAGGAATAACGTCTTCGGTTTTGGCAAGCCGTATCTTTCATATCCGAGCGTTTTTGTTCCCCAACTTGCCGCAATATGTCCGCCTGCCGAAAATCCGCACACCGCATAGTCATTTGTATAGACATTCAGCATTTTCGCATTGTCAAAGACAAACTTCAACATTTTTGCAACATCGTCTTGCGGATTGGGATAATGTGCGTTTTTGCCTACGCTGTACTGCCCCACAAACGCGTTGTATCCCATCTCGTTTAATTTCAATGCAGTATTATACCCTTCCACAAGCGAGCATACGTCTCCGTATCCGCCGCCCGGAAGTACAAGAACAAACGGCTTGTTTTCCCCTATGACGAACGGATAAATACCAATGTCTTTTTCACCGAGTTTGCAATATAACTTTTGTCCTTCATCGACGCGTTTTTTCATCTCGTTGAGTGTATCGACCGTTGTGGCGACATCGATCGGATAGAACAATCTGATATCCTTAATGCGATAAATTTGCATCAGGACGGCAATGCGCCTCGGATTTACGACATACTTTTTGAACGACGCAAATTCTTTGCAGTGTCTTATCGACCACAACCGACTATTTTTCGAAAACGCCTTATTCATAGTCGCTATACTTTATTTGCAAGTTCTGCCTGTATCTTTTGATAGTATTCTTCGCCTTTTTGCTTTTCGATTTCCCACGCCTTTTCTTCGCGTTCCGCTTTATTTTTCAAACGTTCTTCGCGCTTTGCAAATTGCTCGGGGGTAAGTTTTGCAAGTCTTTGCGCCTTCTTTTGTTCGGCTTTTTCAAGTTTTGCGGTTTGTTTTTCTTCAGCAAGGCGTTTCTTCTCTTCCGCTTTTGCTTTCTTATCTGCAACTTGATTGTTGTGTTTTTCAAGTTCTTGCTCGAAGTCAAGACCTTTCTTTTCACACTTGACTTTCAAGTTTTCCACAAACGCTTGCTCGTTTTCGAGAATAAATCTTTCCTCGTCCTGAGCCGCCTTGATTTCGGGAGCAATCCACTCTTCGCCTTTCGCTTCGCACTCGGCTTTTTGACGTTCTCTGATTATTGCAAGTTTTTTGTCGGATGTTTTTTCAACGTTGAAAAATGCAAGCACTATCGCAAGCGCTGCGCCCGTAAACACCTCAAGACCGACAAATGCAAACGTAATTACGTTTTTGACCGCTTCGGATTGAACCGCCGCTATAGTCTGTCC
>CAVABL010000151.1:0-3091 GCA_963586735.1 Firmicutes bacterium TM09-10 | reverse complement strand
GCTACACTGCAAACATACAAAAGAAAGGCGACAAAGGATATGCGTATTTTGTCAACACGCAAGGAAGAGTCGCATTTTCGGAAGTGATAAAAGAATATTCCGCAAGCGGTCTTCTTGACGGCATCGTCATCAGATACGACGATCCGACAAGCGGTTCGCTCATTTCAAGCATACTCGTTCCGCTCATTCTTTACGCTGCGTTGTTCGGCATTTTTATGGTCGTTTTGAGAAAGAGTGCGGGTGCGCAAGGGCAAGCGCTCAACTTCGGCAAGACGAAAGCCAATCAAGTGCGCGACATCAAGGTCAGATTCAACGACGTTGCCGGCGCAGAGGAAGAAAAGCAGGAATTGCAGGAAATCGTTGACTTTCTCAAACATCCAAAAAAGTATACGGATATAGGCGCGCGCATTCCGCGCGGCGTTCTTCTCGTAGGCCCTCCCGGCACAGGCAAAACGCTCTTTGCAAAGGCGGTCGCAGGCGAGGCGAACGTGCCGTTCTTCTCCATAAGCGGTTCGGACTTTGTTGAAATGTTCGTAGGTGTGGGCGCTTCGCGAGTGAGAGATTTGTTTGAGCAAGCGCAAAAGAACATGCCTTGCATCATCTTCATCGATGAAATTGATGCAGTCGGTCGTCAAAGAGGCGCAGGCCTTGGCGGCGGCAACGACGAAAGAGAGCAAACCCTCAACCAACTTCTCGTTCAGATGGACGGATTTGAGGCAAGCAGTTCCATCATTGTTATGGCGGCGACAAACCGTGCGGACATTCTCGATCCGGCGCTTATGCGCCCGGGCAGATTCGACAGACAAATCTACGTCAACGTTCCCGACGTCAAGGGCAGAGAAGAAATTTTCAAGGTTCACTCTCGCAACAAACCGCTTGCGTCCGACATCAACTTCAAGTCGCTTGCAAGGCTCACACCGGGCTTCACGGGCGCAGACATTGAAAACATCCTCAACGAGTCGGCGATTTTGGCGGCAAGAGCAAACAGAAAACTCATCACGATGAAAGACATCAGCGAGGCAGTCAACAAGGTTATGGCAGGTCCCGCAAAGAAATCTCGTCTTATCACCGAGTCGGACAAGCGCATCACGGCGTATCACGAGAGCGGACACGCAATCGTCGCAAAACTTATGAAGCACTGTGATGACGTGCACGAGGTGAGCATAATTCCGCGCGGTATGGCGGCAGGCTACACAATCACACTTCCCGAAAACGACGACAATCATATGACGAAAGGCAAACTTCTTGACGACATTGCAATGATGCTAGGCGGAAGGGCGGCGGAAGAAATCGTAATCAAAGACATCTCCACGGGCGCATCGAACGACATTCAGAGAGCGTCGCAACTTGCAAGAAGAATGGTCACCGAGTGGGGTATGTCCGAGTCAATCGGCAACATGTATCTCGGCTCGAGCGAGGAAGTTTTCCTCGGAAGAGATTATCAGACGCACCTCAATTACAGCGAGGAAGTTGCCGCAAAGATAGACGAAGAGGTCAAAAACATAATCGACGCGCAATATCAGGTTGCGTTGAATATATTGAAAGAAAATCGTTCGATTATGGACGCGATGGTCAAGGCTCTTTATGAGAAAGAAACCATTTACGAGGATGAAATCAACGCCTTGTTCGGTGAGGAATCGAGCGGCGACGGTTTGTTCTCGTCCAAGGTGAACAGAGACGACGAAGAGGTCAAAAACGATTCCGCAAGCGAGGAAAAAACTTCTTCAAACGATGAAAAAACAAGCGATTGACAGGCATTTGCAATGAAAATTTCGGAAGCCAAAAAGCGCGATTTGCAAGTCATTTTGCAAAAAGATCCCGCCGCCACGAGCAGCAGGATCGTGAAGAGTACGTACACAGGGTATAAAGCCCTGTGTGCTTATCGTTATGCGCACAAGTTTTGGCAGAAGGGATTGAAGACGCTCGCACTTTACGTCGCATACCGCGCAAAAGTCAAAACGGGCGTTGACATTCATCCCGCCGCCACGATAGGAAGCGGAATTTTCATCGATCACGGCGTGGGACTTGTCATTGGCGAAACTGCCGAGATAGGCGACAATTGCATGCTTTATCAAGGTGTAACTCTCGGCGGCACGGGCAAGGATTGCGGCAAGCGTCACCCGACTCTCGAGGAGGGTGTTATGGTGTCGGCGGGCGCAAAGGTTTTAGGGCCGGTGCGTATTGGTGCGCACAGCAAAATCGGCGCAGGAAGCGTCGTTCTCAAAGACGTTCCGCCTTATTCCACCGTCGTTGGCGTTCCGGGCAGGGTGGTCAAGCAGGACGGCAAACGCGTTGCGGATATGGATCAGATTCTTTTGCCCGATCCTATCATGGAAGAGTTCGAGCGACTCAACAAGCGCGTTTTTGAACTTGAAAAAGCGCAGGGATTGCATTCGTGCAGATATTCCCTGACGGTTGACGAGGACAACGCGTTGTCTTGCGACGACGAAACGGAATCGACATCCCGACAAAAATCACAAGCGGACAAACCGCAAGCATAAAGAGGACAAAGTCCCGTATGAAAATTTACAACACACTCACAAGAAAAAAGGAAGATTTCTCTCCTCTTCACGAGGGGCAGGTCAACATGTACGCATGCGGCATCACGGTGTCGGGCGAGGCGCACATCGGTCACGCTTATCAGGCACTCATTTACGACATAATCCGCAAGTATTTTGAGAAAATCGGCTACAAAGTCAACTACGCGCGCAACTACACCGACGTTGACGACAAAATCATTGCCAAGTCAAAGGAAACGGGCATACCTCCTCTCGAATACGCAAGCATGATGATCGATCGCATTGACAAACTTATGCGCAGATTCGAGGTCGACGATCCGACGATATGGCTCAAAGCAACGTGCAACATCGACAATATAATCGACTTAGTGTCCAAACTCATTGAAAAAGGGCATGCATATGCAACCGAAAGAGGCGACGTGTATTTTTCCGTGGAGAGTTTTCCGGGCTACGGTAAACTCAGCGGAAGAAGACTTGAGGACGCATACGAAAGCGTGCGCATAGAAAACGAGGAAAACAAACGCAATCCTCTTGATTTTGCGCTTTGGAAATCCGCAAAAGAGGGTGAAATC
>CAVABL010000150.1:0-3098 GCA_963586735.1 Firmicutes bacterium TM09-10 | reverse complement strand
GAGACAAATGCCCTGCGTCAACGGGGCATTTGTGTGCTTTTTGGGACATGTTGTAAGCGTTTTGGTTGGTGGTATTGATATTTTTTTAATATAAATCGATAAATTTGTATAAATATCTGCGTGCATAGAGTATGGACAAACGGTTTTGTGTGTGTTAAAATATTTTAATGTAGCGGGAAATTTGTTGCTCGGGGACGGCGCTTTTCGTTTGTCGTCAGTGCGCATTTTTTTTGCTGACTATCCGATGAAAAAATAAGGATTTATCCGAAAAAATACAGGAGTTGATTATGAGAGATCTCAAACACTTGCTCTACTTCGAGAACCTGCTGCAAGAGGCAAACAACGCCCTCGTGCAGAAAGCGGTCAAAGAGGACGGCAAACTCGCTTTGGGATATACGTGCTATCACGTGCCCGAAGTGCTTTTAAATCTCGACAACTGCATAAGCGTGAGATTGCGCGCGCCTCGCACCGGCTCGGTGGATATCGCGACGTATTATCTCAGTCCGTTTATATGCGGCTTTGCAAAAGCGTTGCTCGAGAGAGGTATCGAGGGCGGTTACGGTTTTTTGTCCGCTCTGTTTGCAGGCGAAACTTGCAGCGAGATGAACAGGACTATCGAACACTTCGAGTTGCTCCGCCTCGTTGACAACGACAAGTTTTTCGTCAGCATTTTCGATATGCCGTTCAAAACGAACGACCACTGCCTTGAAAGTTACGTCAACCAAATGCGCCTCAAAGTCCTTGACAAACTCAAAGACGTTTACGGCGTGGACACGTCGGACGAGGCTATAAGAAAGGCGGTTGAACTTCACAACAGAGTGTGCAGGGCAATCACCGCAATCGGCGAGTTCAGGAAGGAAGAAAATCCGCGTATCACAGGCTATGAATTCCACGTGCTTTGCCTTGCGACTTACGCTTGCCCCAAATATCTCATCGTCGACAAACTCGAGGAGACGCTTGAGGAAATCAGACATCGCGAACCCGATCCGAAAAAGTTTTATAGGGCAAGAATCGTGCTCGTCGGAAGCGAAATCGACGATCCCGACTTCACGAAACTCTTTGAGGACAGCGGCGCGTACGTGGTTGCCGACAGATATTGCTTCGGCTCGATGCCGGGAAGAGAGGAAATCGTCCTCAACGACGACGAGGACGTGCTCACGCAAATCTGCCGTCACTATATGAAGACTTGCCAGTGCCCGAGATATATGGAACACGAAAAGGTCGAAGACAGACGTCAGTACGTCAAGAAGTTGGTTGAAGAATACCATGCCGACGGCGTTGTGTACGAGCAACTCAAGTTTTGCGAATACTGGGGTTACGAGCGCGCTCTTGCATCCTACATCATGGTCAACGAATTCGGCATCCCGGCAATCGCAATCGACCGTCAGTATACCGCAAGCGCGTCGGGACAACTCCGCACGAGAATTCAGGCGTTCGTCGAAAGCCTCGAAATCAAGCACATCCAAAAAGCAAAAGCCGCAAAGGCGAGCAAGTGAGGTGGACTATGGCAAAGAAAAAATACGGCGGATATAAAAATCTGCACGAAGATAAAACAGGACTTCTCAAACACCGCGAATGGCGCGGATTCAAAGATACGCTCGTGGACTATTGGCGCTGGCTCGTTACCTGGAAAGATATGGTGGTGATGGTGCTCAAAAACCCGATCGCCGTCGTCAAGGGACTTTGGAGATATCGCTGGATGGCGACCTATCTTGCAACGCCCGCATTTGTGGACCGTCACACCGAGGGCTTGCGCGGACCGCAACTTCTGATGACGCATCTTCATTTCAATATGATCGTCAAGCACGCGACGGGACTCATTCTCACCGCTTTCGAATCCGACGAAAAGATGTTCCCGAAAAACAAAAAGAGCAAAAAACTCGTTTGTATCGACGAACTTATCCCGGTGGAATTCATCGCGGGGTTCCCGAATCTCAAAGCGTACCCGATGCAGACGATGCCGATATTCCTTTCAAGCATGGTGGACCAACTCGTCGTGCCGCCGTATCTTGACGCAATCGAGAGTTTCGGCGTGCCTGCCGACGTGTGTCCGCTTCCGAGCGCGGAAGCAGGCGTGTGCGTCGAGGACGATTATCCAAAACTCGGCACTTGCATGATAACGTGCAATATGCCTTGCGACGGCTCTATCATGACGACTACTTTCCAAGACAGATATTTCAAACTGCCCACGCATGTATATAACGTGCCGTTGAGATACAACGGCGAGGACGTGCAAAAATACGCCGTCGAAGAGATCAAAGAAATGATCAAATTTGTCGAGGATCAGACGGGCGAAAAGTGGGATTGGGACGCTTTCATCAAGGCACTTGAAAGATACAACAAACAACTCGATTTCGAACTCAAAAAGTGGGACGTCAACAAAACGCAATATCCGCAAATGACGGGCGCGACGTTCTGGCTCTACAGACTTTATTACTATCATCTCTCGGGCGGCTTTGACAAACGATTCCTTAAAGTCGACAAAAAAGTCAACAAAATCATGGAAAAAGCCTACGAGAAGAAGACTCCGTGCAGCAAGGAGATGCGCCACCGCGCTATCGTGTGGAGTTGCCCCGCAAACTACTATACGTCCTTTGCAAACTGGCTTGAAAACTGCTGGGGTATCAACGTCGTCATGGATATGGAAACGATGATTTCCTACCTTAAATTCCGCACGGATACGCACGAGCATGCGCTCGAAGACCTTGCAAAAACCTATCAGCGCGCGACTATGCGTACGCACACGAAGGGCGGATATCGCAACGTGCTCAACGAGTGCTGGAGAGTTGCAGAAGAATACAACGTCGACACGATCATAATGTACGATCAAATCTCGTGCAAGGGTATGGACGGTCTCATCGGCATCTTTGACGATCAGGCAAGAGAAAAAGGCTATAACTTCATCTGGGTGCAGCAAGATCTTATGGACAGCAGAACGATATCGCGCAGAGATATGCGCGAGCAGGTCAACAAATATATGACGACGGTTTTGCAGGAAAAACCGCTTGACGAAACGTTGCTCGATTTTGACGATTCGCAGGCGTGGTAAGAAAAAAGGAGAACAGAATTATGAAATATTTTGGTGGATGCGACGTAGG
>CAVABL010000149.1:0-3128 GCA_963586735.1 Firmicutes bacterium TM09-10 | reverse complement strand
TTTGTAGCCAAAGCGAACGAGGCGGATTGCCTCGCAAACGCCGAAGTCCAAACACATGAGGAAAGGGGAAAGTTTTATTTAGAGTTTTACCCTTCCACCCATTGTAGAGGAAGAACAAGCGCAAAGCGCAAATATCGCTGTTGCCTTTGGCAATAATATCGCTGAAACGAAGTTTCAATATCACTGTGCGCTTGCGCACATCTTCCACAACCCAAACGCAGTTTGGATATCATCACGCAGTGATATCATCCGAACACAGTGAGGATTTCATCGCCGCAGGCGATATCATTGATTTCGAACTCTTCGCAATCCCGTGCGATATCATTGCAACGCAGTTGCCACCTCAACCCACGCACAGCGTGGATTTCATCACGTAGTGATATCATCCGAGCATCGCGAGGATTTCATCGCCGCAGGCGATATCATTGAATGAAAAAAACGCCCGCCAGCGTGACGCTTGCGAGCGTTTTTTTCATTTCTCTCTCACTTTCCTGCATAAACTTTTTTGAGTTTTGCAAATCTGGGAAGTCCGTTTTCAAGCGGTGCTTTTGCGTCGCCCTGAATGAGCGGAAGCGCGTATTTGACAAACTCGTCGCTCACATACGTTCCGTCATTGATTATCCATTCTTGCGGCACTTTCTTTTCGGTGTTTGCGGCAAGTTCGAGTGGCATAAGCACGTTCGTGCAAACGTAGTTGCCCTTCTCGTCGATATCGCGTTTGAAGATGACCATCTTATCGGTTTCGCCCTCGCACGCGCTCTTGACTGCAAACGCGCCCGCATTGAACGCTTCCTCAACGTCGTTTTTTGAGGCAAGATGCGCTCCGCAGCGTTGCATGAGGCTGAGTTCGATTCCTCTCGTTTTGAAGCCCGTTTTCTCTTTCACGACGTTTGCGAGGATAGACGCAACGCCTCCAAGTTGAGCGTGCCCGAAACTATCTCTTGCCGCCGCCGCGCCCACGCTTTCGCATATGAGCGTGCCGTTCTTGTCGTGGATGCCCTCCGACACGACTGCGATGCACTTGTTGCCGTTCTTTTTGCAAACCGCCTTGACGTCCTCGACAAATTTATCGACGTCAAAATCGGTTTCGGGCAAATAGATGAGGTCGCATCCGAGCCCGTTCACGCCTGCAAGAGCGGCGCTTGCGGTGAGCCAACCCGCGTGTCTGCCCATAGCCTCGATGATGCACACCATAGGCGTGTCATACACTTTTGCGTCGAGGTTGACTTCCATGACGGTGGTTGCGATATACTTTGCCGCGCTCGCGTAGCCGGGGCAGTGATCCGTGCCGAACAAGTCGTTGTCGATGGTTTTGGGCACGCCGATGACGTTGCACTCATAGCCTACCGATTGCAAATATTTGCTGATTTTGTTGCACGTATCCATGCTGTCGTTTCCGCCGTTATAGAAGAAATAGCGGACGTTGTACTTTTTGAACACTTCGAGGATGCGTTTATAGTCCGTGTCGTCAACGGACGCGTCCTTGAGTTTGTAGCGCACCGAGCCCAGAGCGGATGACGGCGTATATTTGAGCAATTCCAACTCTTTGGGGTCTTCCTTTGACATATCGAAGAACTTTTCGTTGAGCAAGCCCACGATACCGTGTTCGAGACCGTACACGGCGGTAATATTGCCTTGTTTCAAAGCCTCGGTGAAAACGCCTGCCGCGCTGCTGTTGATGACGGAAGTCGGACCGCCGCTTTGACCGAACATACAAGCACCTTTCAAATTTTTCATTTTAACTCCTTATACCGCGCAAGCGGTGATGAATTTCTTATTTTTTCGTTTATCTTGAGATGATTTGAGCGATTTCGTAGAGTTTCTCGTCAAATCCTTTCTTGCAGGCAAGTCCTTCGATGACAGTCGTATCGAAGATTTCGCCGCCTCTTATGCCGACCACTCTGCCGCTTTGACCGCACTCGATGAGTTCCACCGCTCTGCACGCCATTTTTGCCGCAAGAACTCTGTCCTCGACGGTAGGATTACCGCCTCTTTGCATCCATTTGAGCGCCATATGATTGACTCTTCTTCCCGTTGCGTCGCTTATCTTTTGCGTGAGTTCGTCGGTGAGTTCGGTTTTACCCTCGGCAAGCACGATGATTGATGAAGACTTGCCTCTGTCAAAGCCGTCCTTGATTGTTGCCGCAACCTCGTCAACGTCGGTGGGGACTTCGGGGACGATGACGTATTCCGCACCGCCCGCAACCGCGCTGTTGAGCGCGATATTTCCGCACTCTCTGCCCATAACTTCCAAAATCATTATTCTGTCGTGGGAGGTGATTGTGTCGCGCAATTTCAAAATTGCGTCCACAACCGTATTGCACGCCGTGTCGAAACCTATCGTATTGTCGGTGTAACCCATATCGTTGTCGATTGTGCCGGGGATGCCGATGACGTTGAGTTTGGTTTGCTCGTGCATAGCCTCCACGCCCCTGAACGAGCCGTCGCCGCCGATGACGATGAGGTTTTCGATGCCCTTGTCAAGCAGATTATTGACTGCCTTTTTCATGACCTCGGGATCTTTGAACTCGGGACATCTCGACGAGCGCAAAATCGTACCGCCGGCATGCACGCAGTTTGACACGCTCGAGTATTCCATTTTGAAAATCTCGTCGTTGACAAGTCCTTTATAGCCGTGTTTGACGCCGTAGACCTCAAATCCGTGGTTAAGACCGTATCTAACGCAAGCGCGCACGCAAGCATTCATACCGCTGGCGTCGCCGCCGCTCGTAAGCACTGCAAATCTTTTCGGTTTAGAAATGTTTTTTGCCATAGATTACCTCTTTGCAATATATAAATTTTTATTTTTCAAGTTTTGTATTCTTTTATCTTCGCACCGCACACTCATTCTGCGCGTCCTTATACACAGAATGTGCCTCTTCGGAACTCGCTCCTTGTCTACTTATGCACGCACTCCGCCCATTCACAGATGAACCCCAAGTCCCCTATATATCTGCCGTACACTCATTCGTAGCCCACTTATTAACGGGATGTGCTCATTCAAAGACGGAATTGGAGTCGCAAGGCGACAACCAATTGCTCAAACGGCATTACGGTGGCGTCAATCCCCCCCCCACGTGTCATTGTGTCAATGTCGAGTGAGGAAACTTGCTCGCAAGGGTTTCAGA
>CAVABL010000148.1:0-3140 GCA_963586735.1 Firmicutes bacterium TM09-10 | reverse complement strand
ATTGCGAGCAGCGCAAGGTCTTTCTTCTTGGTGCGCTTGCCGGTTGCCGCAAATTTTGCGATTGCGCCTGTCGGGGTTGATTTGGATGCTTGTCCGCCGGTGTTGGAGTAAACTTCGGTGTCAAGAACGAGGATGTTGACGTCTTCGCCGCTTGCAAGAACGTGGTCAACGCCGTTGTAACCGATGTCATATGCCCATCCGTCGCCACCGACGATCCACACGGATTTCTTGATGAGGCAATCCTTTCTTGCTTCGATGCTTTCGAGCAATTCGAGGCTCAAACCGTTTGCCGTCTTCTTTTCTTCGGGGAGGAGCGCGAGGATTGCGTTGGTTGCTTCTTCGCTCTTTTGTGCGTCTTCCTTGTTTTCAAGCCAGCTGTTGAGTGCTGCTTTCATATCTTCGGAGATTGCATCGAGACCGATGAGACTCGTGATGTTGTTTGCAAGCACGTTGCGACGTGTGTCGTATGCAAGATGCATGCCGTAACCGAATTCCGCGTTGTCTTCAAACAGTGAGTTTGCCCAAGCAGGTCCGCGGCCTTTGTCGTTCTTCGTGTAGGGGCAAGTCGGTGCACTACCGCCGTAGATTGACGAGCAACCTGTTGCGTTTGCAATGAGCATTCTGTCGCCGAAGAGTTGGGTCATGAGTTTGACGTAAGGAGTTTCGCCGCAACCTGCGCATGCGCCCGAGAACTCGAAGAGCGGTTTTTTGAACTGACTGTTCTTGACGTTGACGGATTTAAGCTCTGCGCTCGTCTCTTTGAGGTTTGCAGCATAATCCCAGTTTGCTTCCTCTTTTGTGATTGCTTCGTCGAGAGGAACCATCGTGAGTGCTTTTTCTTTTGCGGGGCAGACAGCAACGCAGTTAGAGCAACCCGTGCAGTCAAACGGACTGACTTGCATGCGGAATTCGTAGCCTTTTACGCCGATTGCTGGTTTCGTTTCAAACGTTTCGGGCTTGTCTGCAAGTTCCTCTGCGGTTGCCAAAGTCGGACGAATCGTTGCGTGCGGACATACGAGCGCGCAGCGGTTGCACTGGATACATTTGTCTTTGTCCCACACAGGAACGGAAACTGCGATGCCGCGTTTTTCAAACTTGGTCGTGCCGGTGGGGACGAAACCGTTGGGATTGAATGCGGAAACGGGGAGTTTGTCACCTTCTTGTGCCGTGATGGGTGCGATGAAAGTCTTGAAATATTCGTCGTTGGGGACGGGGAGCGGAGCTGCGCCGTTGGTCGTGGTCTCCCAGCTTTGCGGATATTTGACTTCTTTGAGGTGGGCGATTGCGTTGTCAACGCACGCATTGTTCATTGCAACGACTGCGTCGCCTTTCTTGCCGTAGGACTTTTTGATCATTTCCTTCATATAACGCTCTGCATCCTCGTAAGGAATGACGTTTGCGAGTTTGAAGAATGCCGCTTGCATGACGGTGTTGACGCCTTTCTTCGTGCCGATCTCCTGAATGACTTTGAGACCGTCGAGAGTGTAGAATTTGACATGCTTCTTTGCGATCATGTTCTTCATCGATGCAGGAAGTTTCGCGTCCATCTCTTCAGGCTCCCATTGAGAGTTGAGTAAGAATGTGCCGCCGTCTTTGAGATCGGAAAGCATGTCGTAGCGAAGAACGTACGACTCGTTGTGGCAAGCCACGAAGTCCGCCTGATCGATGAGGTAAGTGCTTCTGATCGGCTTGTCGCTGAAACGCAAGTGTGAAATGGTGATACCGCCAGACTTCTTGGAGTCGTATGCAAAGTAGGCTTGCGCATATTTGTCGGTGTGGTCGCCGATGATCTTGATCGAGTTTTTGTTCGCACCGACAGTGCCGTCCGAGCCGAGTCCGTAGAACTTGCATGAAATTGCGCTTGCGTCGGATGCGTCGATCTTTTCGGTTACGTTCAAAGAATGGAACGTCACGTCGTCGTTGATGCCGACGGTGAATCTGTCTTTCTTTTCACCGCTCATGTTCTCGTAAATTGCGTTGACCATGGACGGATTGAATTCCTTGCTGCCGAGGCCGTAACGACCGCAGAGCACTTCTTTTTGCACGCCTGCTTCGTTGAGAGCGGACACGACGTCAAGATAGAGAGGTTCGCCTTGTGCGCCCGGCTCTTTCGTTCTGTCCATGACGGTGATGGTCTTGACGGTTGTGGGGATTGCTTTAATGAAGGCGTCCTTGGGGAACGGACGATAAAGTCTGACTTTCAAAAGACCGACTTTGTGACCTCTTGCGTTGAGATAATCAACTGTTTCTTCAACCGCTTCTGCACCCGAACCCATGATAACGATCACGCGATCTGCGTCTTGTGCGCCGTAGTAGTCGACGAGGCTGTACTTTCTGCCGGTGAGCGAGCTAACTTTGTCCATTTGTGCCTGAACGATTGCAGGAACTGCGTCGTAGAACTTGTTGCTTGCTTCTCTGTTTTGGAAGTAGATATCGGGGTTTTGCGCCGTGCCTTGTTGATGCGGATGCTCGGGATTGAGCGCGCGTGCACGGAATTCGTCAACCTTTTTGAAATTCACGAGTGGTTTGATCTCGTCGTAATCGATGACATCGATCTTGTCAACTTCGTGAGAGGTGCGGAAACCGTCAAAGAAGTTGAGGAACGGAACGCTTGCTTCGATTGTGGAAAGATAGGAAACCAAAGTCAGATCCATAACCTCTTGCACGCTGTTTGAAGCGAGCATAGCAAAACCGGTTTGACGGCATGCCATAACGTCGGAGTGATCGCCAAAGATGTTGAGCGCGTGTCCCGCAACGCTTCTTGCGGACACATTGAACACGCAAGGAAGCAATTCGCCCGCGATTTTGTACATGTTGGGGATCATGAGCAACAAGCCTTGGCTTGCCGTGAACGTGCTCGTCAAAGCACCTGCTGCCAAAGAACCGTGAACCGCACCTGCAGCGCCTGCTTCTGATTGCATTTCGGCAATTTTAAGCACGTTGCCGAAAAGATTCTTTCTGCCTTGGCCTGCCCAGTCGTCGCAGTTTTCTGCCATAGGGGATGACGGGGTGATAGGGTAAATAGCCGCTACGTCCGAAAAAGCATACGCAATGTGTGCCGCAGCGGTATTGCCGTCAATGGTCATTTTTTTCATATCGGATAGTCCTCCAAATAAATATCTTCGAGTGTTTGTTGATCT
>CAVABL010000147.1:0-3153 GCA_963586735.1 Firmicutes bacterium TM09-10 | reverse complement strand
CCTTATGAACAGAATCAATGCTATGAACGCATCCGGTGAACGCCAATCTGTCAAAACTTGGTCCAGAAGTTCCACGATTTTCCCTGAAATGGTCGGTCATACGATCGCAGTTCACAACGGCAAACAACACGTCCCCGTGTACATCACGGAAGATATGGTCGGTTGTAAACTCGGCGAGTTTGCTCCAACGCGTACTTTCAGAGGTCACGCGGGCGCAAAAACCACGAAGTAATAGGAGGAAGATATGGCTACAAGAAGTAAACAAAAAGCCTTGGATCGTCAAGCAAAAGCGGATACAAGACCTTGTGCAACGGCTAAATTCGTCAGAATCTCTCCTTTCAAAGTGCGCATCGTTCTCGATATCATCAGAGGCAAATCCGTAACTGAAGCAATCGCTATTTTGGAGAACACTCCGAAGGCTGCGAGCGAACCGCTCATCAAGTTGGTCAACAGCGCGGCCGCAAACGGCGAAAACAACCAAAATCTTGCAAGAAACGATATGTATATCGCAGAGTGCTACGCAAACGAGGGTCCGACTCTCAAGCGTATTCAGGCAGTGTCCAAGGGCAGAGCGTATCGCATCAACAAGAGAACAAGTCACATCACCGTCATTCTTGACACGGTGAAAGCGTAAGGAGGTATACACAATGGGACAAAAAGTCGATCCAAACGGTCTTCGTACAGGCGTCATCAAGTCGTGGAGTTCTAAATGGTATGCCGACAAGGCGCATTTTGCAGACAATATCGTCGAAGACAACAAGGTCCGCAAATTCATCAAGAAGAAATACTACGATACCGCAATTTCAAAAATCGTGATTGAAAGAGCGGCAGACAAAATCGTCGTCGCAATTCACACCGCTCGCCCCGCAGTGCTCATCGGCAAACAAGGCGCAGGCGTTGAGGAAATCAAAAAAGAGGTCGAAAAACTCGTCTCCGGCGACAAGAAAGTGAGCATCAATATCATGGAAGTCAAACATCCCGACGCCGATGCTCAACTCGTTGCGGAAAGCATTGCAAAACAACTCGAAGGACGCGCTTCCTTCCGTCGCGCAATGAAACAAGCAATGTCCAAAGCCATGAAAGCGGGCGCAAAGGGCGTCAAGACGATGGTCAGCGGCAGACTCGACGGAGCAGAAATCGCAAGAAGCGAGCAATATCGCGAAGGTTCGATTCCTCTTCAAACTCTGCGTGCGGATATCGACTACGGCGTTGCAACCGCAAATACCACGTTCGGCGCAATCGGCGTCAAATGCTGGATCTACAAGGGCGAAATCCTTGGCAAAAATCCACTTGAAGGAGGAAACCAATAATGTTAATGCCTAAACGCGTCAAAAGACGTCGCCAAATGCGTGGCAGAATGAAGGGCAAAGCAAACAAGGGTAACATCGTCGCATACGGCGAATACGGTCTTGTTTCAACGGAGCCGGGCTGGATTACCTCCAACCAAATCGAAGCAGCGCGTGTCGCTATGACGAGATATATCCGTCGTGGCGGTCAAGTCTGGGTGGATATTTTCCCTCACAAACCCGTAACAAAGAAACCTGCCGAAACTCGTATGGGTTCAGGTAAAGGTTCTCCCGAATACTGGGTAGCAGTCGTCAAGCCGGGCCGTGTGATGTTTGAAATCGCAGGCATCGACGAAGCAGTTGCAAAAGAGGCATTGCGTCTTGCTGCAAACAAACTTCCCGTCAAGTGTAAGTTTGTCAGAGCAGAGGACGTCAACGGTGCCGAAGGCGGTGAAGCATGAAATCAAAACAAGTTTTGGAAATGACAGATAAAGAGCTTCAAACCAAGCTCAACGAATTGAAGTCGGAATTGTTTTTCCTCCGCTTCAAGAACGCCACGAATCAATTGACAAACCCTATGGTTATCGTTGAAACGCGTCGCGACATTGCCCGCATCAAGACTGTCATCCGTCAAAGAGAAATTGCTCGCGCAAAAGACGAGGCAAAGGGCTAATCGGAGGATAATATGGAAGAAAGAAATTTGAGAAAAGAAAGAGTGGGTATCGTCGTGAGCGATAAGATGGACAAAACCATCGTCGTCGCAGTCAGCGAACGCGTCAAACATCCTCTCTACAAGAAAATCGTAAACCGCACCAAGAAGTTCAAAGCGCATGACGAAAACAATTCATGCGGCATCGGCGACAAGGTGCTCATCGCAGAAACTCGTCCTCTTTCAAAGGACAAGTGCTGGAGACTCGTCGAAATAGTCGAGAAAGCCAAGTAATAGGAGGAACGCTATGATTCAACCATTGAGTTGGCTCAAGGTCGCTGACAACAGCGGAGCCAAAGAAATTATGTGCATCAGAGTCCTGGGCGGTTCTTTCAGAAGAAGCGGAAACATCGGTGACGTCATCGTCGCTTCCGTCAAATCGGCTATCCCGGGCGGCAAAGTCAAAAAAGGCGACGTCGTCAAAGCGGTCATCGTCCGCACGACTTTCGGTCTTCAACGCGAGGACGGCAGCTACATCAAGTTTGACGACAACGCTGCAGTCATCATCGACAACCAAAAACAACCACAAGGCACTCGTATTTTTGGGCCTATCGCAAGAGAACTTCGTGACAAGGATTACACCAAAATCATCTCTCTCGCACCCGAAGTGCTGTAAGGAGGACAACTATTATGGCAAAATTGAGTGTTAAGAAAGGCGACAACGTAATGGTTATCACCGGCAAGGATCAAGGCAAAGTGGGCAAAGTCCTCAAAGTCGTTCCCGAAACCGGAAGAATCTACGTTGAAGGCGTCAACATCATTTCAAAGAGCAAAAAGCCCAGAAACGCACAAGACAAAGGCGGCATCGTCAAGCAAGAAGGCACAATCGACGCATCCAACGTTATGCACGTTTGCGCAAGTTGCGGCGACGTCGTCAGAGTCAAGCACGAAGTCAAGGACGTGAACGGCAAACAAAAATCCGTGCGCGTCTGCCCCAAGTGCGGAGCGTCTTTGGACGAGAAGAAACCATCTGCAAAGAAAGCGGCAAAGAAAGCGGCAAAAAAGAAAGCAGAAAAGTCCGAAGATAAGAAGGACTGATAAATCGGAGGTAATATCGTGGCAGAAAAGAAAAATCAGGTTGCTAAAGAAACTGCAACCGATAAGACGAATGCTGGTAATGCTGAAAGATATCGTATGAGAAAACAGTACGCCGAAGAG
>CAVABL010000146.1:0-3174 GCA_963586735.1 Firmicutes bacterium TM09-10 | reverse complement strand
GATCCGTTGCTTGAACAAAACAAAGATCGCATCGGAGCAACGAACACCATAAATATCTGACGTAACGAGACGCTATAAACGGATTAAATTTTTTAGAGGTACATATATGCTTACATCCATTGTTGGTATCAACTGGGGCGACGAAGGTAAGGGCAGAATGGTCGATTTGCTTTCCGAACAACAAGACATCGTCGTTCGCTATCAAGGCGGCAACAACGCAGGTCACACCGTCATCAATCAGAAAGGCAAATTCGTGCTCAACCTTTTGCCGTCCGCAATTTTGCGTGAGGACAAAATCAATGTCATGGGCAACGGTATGGTCGTTGACATAGAGCATCTTTGCAAGGAGATAGCAAGGCTCAGAGAGGGTGGCATCGTCATCACTCCCGAAAATCTCAAAATCAGTGACAAAGCCGTCGTTTGCTGTCCGTACAACGTTGCGCAAGATTGTCTCGAAGAAGACAGACTCGGCGACAAAAAGTTTGGTTCGACGAGAAGAGGCATTTCACCCATTTATGCCGACAAGTATATGAAAAAAGCAATTCGTATGGGCGATATTCTTCATCCCGAATATCTCCGTTCACGTCTCGAAACCATCGTCGAGTGGAAAAACCTCACGATAGAGGGCGCATATCACTCCGAGGGATATACCGTCGAAGGCATGCTTGAATGGTTTGACAAGCACGGCACTCCACTCAAAGACTACATTTGCGACACGGGTTACTATCTCGACAAGGCACTCAAAGCGGGCAAAAAAGTTATGCTCGAAGCTCAACTTGGTGCGTTGCGTGACATCGATTTCGGCATTTACCCTTACACAACGAGTTCGTCCACAATTACCGCATACGGTCCTGTCGGAGCAGGCATCCCGAATCACAAGGTTGACAGTGCAATCGGCGTCATGAAAGCGTATTCGACTTGCGTCGGCGAAGGTCCGTTCACTGCCGAAATGTTCGGCGAGGAGGCGGAGCAATTGCGCAAAGCAGGCGGAGAATACGGTGCTGCAACCGGTCGTCCGCGCAGAGTGGGCGGGTTTGACGTGGTTGCGTCAAAGTACGGTTGTATGGTGCAGGCGGCAACGGAGATTGCTCTCACAAAACTCGACATTCTTGACACTATGGAAAAAATTCCCGTATGTGTGAGTTATGATGTCAATGGCGAAACCGTCACGGAATTCCCCTCGGGAGAGGCACTCAATGTCGCAAAACCCAACATCGTTTATCTTGAGGGTTGGAATTGTCACACAACGGCATGTCGTCGCTATGAGGATTTGCCGCTCAACGCTCGCAAATATATCGAGTTCATCGAAAACGCTGTAGAATGCAACGTGAAGTACATATCCGTCGGCGCAGAGAGAGATTCTATCATCATCAAATAAACGTTTCTTGAAATTGCGAAAGACGTCCGCCATCGGCAAAAATATGCTGTGGCGGACGTCTTTTTTGTCGGCAAAGTATTTGCGTGCGATACTGCGTCCGACAATGTTCGTTTGGACACACACTAAAAATTAACGATATTGCACGCTTTTCAAATAAAAACTGCTTTCTATATGTATATTTTCAGTAATATGTCGCGCGTGCGTGTTGCGAACAAGCGATTTTCGTGATACAATCATACTTACATCATAAACAGCAAAAGAGGGTTTATGTCCGCAAAAAAGGTTGCAATCGTGCTTATGTTTTGCCTTATCGTCGTGCTTGGCGCGGCGGTTTGCGCATTGCTTGCATTGTATCCCGGGTGCGCATCGGTTGCCGAGGCAATCGACAAACCGAAGTTTGTGATTACAGCAAAAAACACCGACGGCGATTGGTCGTTGTCAATGAACGACGATGAAATTAAACAGTTCAGTGGAAGTTGGCTGAGTATGGGCGGCAATTCGGTGGCTGTGCAGGTTTACGAAACAATAAAAAGCACGTTGCTTGAAAACGGTTATGACCTGCCCGCCGACAAAGATTTGATTTTAAGAGATTATTGCGATATATCATTTGAATTCCCCGCAATCACGTCATCGGTTGAAACGGCGGAGGCAGAGTATAATTCAAACGGCATATTTTTTGTTACAAGCGTAGAGAACATTTGCGCCACTCCGAGCGTGTCTTTCGAGTTTAGAAAATTGGGCGAGCAAGGGTGGCAAAGCGCATACGCAAGTTCATCGTCGGGCGGATATCGTTTCGGATACGGCATTGACGTCGGCAAGTATGAAGTCAGGCTCGTTTCAACCGAAATCGTTGAGTTTGAGGAAGACGAGGAAAAAACGCACATACAGTACCCAACCAAAAGATACGGCAGCGTCGTAGAGTGCGAAATTACGAAAGCGGACATCCACGTGCCGCCCAAAATGCAAGTCACAGTGACATACGGAACGAATCTTGCAAGTGTAATACGCTCGTTAAAGTTGTCCGATTACGTCGAGTTGTCGCTCGATGGCAGTTTTTCCCTCGGCGAAAGACAAACGGATCCCGCACTTGCCGATGTGAGTGATGCAGGGTCTGTGTATCTTGGCGTTTGCGACGGCGGTCACACCGTGTATCTTGATTTTTATCCGAGCGGCGAAAATTACAATCCGCTCAAAAATGTTGAGGCGAAAATAGTCGTTGAGCCACATTCGCTTTACGTGCGCATTCATGACGCATATTCCATAATAGGCGACGACATCGTCACGCCGACTTACGTGATTCTGACGGCGCTCGTTGCAGGCGACACTGAAGATGACCTCGGCATTGGTTTTGAAAACGACGCCGACAAAAATGTCGCAAGCATGCAATACCACACATATATGGTGTTTGAAAATCCGAATTATATTGCAGACAATCACAGTTTTGAAAATCAATTTGCCAACTACGGAAGATATTTTGTCTATGCCAAGCAAATCGAGGTGACAGCGGACGACGGACAAACGTTTTTCGTGTTTTATGGCGGCGGACTTGTCGACATTGAAGTCAATGTGACAGAAATCGATGTCGAAAACACCTATGCAAAGACGCTTGTTTCCGCCTACAAATTTGAGTTTTTTGATTTTGATGGCAACATTGTTACCCCAGAAACGTTTTCGGTATTTTGGCAAACTTTGCCCGAAGATGTAAAATATTTTGCGGTTTTCGGTGATGAGAAAATCAGATACGCAAGCGAATCTAACGTCACGCTGACAAATGAATCGAACGTGATTTGCTTCTT
>CAVABL010000145.1:0-3249 GCA_963586735.1 Firmicutes bacterium TM09-10 | reverse complement strand
AGATATATTATGTAAGCGCAAAAACGGGTGAAGGACTTGAAATGCTTGAGAATAAATTGTATAATAAAGTAAAGTTTTTCAAAGGAGAAAACAAAAATGGCTGAGATGAGCAAAGCTTTCAAACCGGAATTTATGGGCGATCCCAATCCGAGAGAAAAAGTACTCAAACTTGCAAGAAAAATCACTGATTGCATCGACCACAAAATTGCAGGCGTGACCGTCAATGATCCTGAATATTGGGGACTTGCATGTATCATTACCGACGAGATGGCGGATTTGGCTCTCAAAATGAAGGTGCGCAAGCACTACACCTTCGAGGAACTCAAGAAATTGAATCCCGAATACAAGGCGGAAGACTTGCAAAAGCTCCTCGACAAAATGAGTAACATCGGCATCCTCGAGTACGATTACGGCGACAATTACAGTCACGACGGCCCAATCAAGGGCGCAAAGAAGGAGCGTCGTTACGTTCTTCCCATGTTCGTTCCCGGCTCTGCCGAGTTCACCAACATGATCAAGAAACAACTTGACGATCATCCTGAACTTGCGATGTTCTTTGAACGTATGACCTATCTTCCCTTGACCATGGTTACACCTATGGTTCCTCCGGGAGGCGCAGGCATCGGTATGCACGTCATTCCTGTCGAAAAAGCAATCGAGATGGAAAACGGCACGATGGACATTGAACACATTTCTTACTGGCTTAAGAAATATGAGGGACACCTCGGCGTCGGCATTTGCTCTTGCCGTTACGGTCGCGCAAAACTCGGAGAGGGATGCGGAGACAGCTGCGACGAATGGTGCATCGGCATCGGCGATATGGCAGACTACTGCCGTGAAACAGGCAAGGGTCGCGACATCACATACGAAGAGGCAATGCAAATCCTTCGCAATGCAGAGAAGAACGGCTTTGTTCACCAAATCACCAACATCGACGGCGAGAACAAAATTTTCGCAATTTGCAACTGCAACGTGAACATCTGCAATGCTTTGCGTACCTCACAACTTTTCAACACGCCAAATATGTCAAGAAGCGCATATGTCGCTCGCGTTGAAAAAGACAAATGCGTCGCTTGCGGCAAGTGCGTCGAGTATTGCCCTGCAGGCGCAGTCAAACTCGGACAAAAACTTTGCACGAAACAAGGCGAAATCAAATATCCCAAACACGAACTTCCCGACAATCTCTCATGGGGCGAAGACAAGTGGGATGAAAATTATAGGGACAACAACCGCATCAACTGCTACGACACGGGCACTGCGCCTTGCAAAGCGAACTGCCCCGCGCACATCGCGGTTCAGGGTTACATCCGCAAAGCCAAAGAAGGCAAATACAGAGAAGCGCTCGAACTCATCAAAAAGGACAATCCGTTCCCGGCAATCTGCGGTCGCGTCTGCAACAAGCGTTGCGAAGCAGCCTGCACGAGAGGAACGATTGACGAAGCAGTCGCAATCGACGACATCAAGAAGTTCATCGCAGAGCAAGATTTGCATGCCGAAACGAGATTCGTCCCCGAAGTTGTCATCCCGTCCAACGTTGACAAACAATGGAGTCAGAAGATTGCAATCATCGGCGCAGGTCCTGCGGGTCTTTCTTGCGCATTCTATCTCGCAACAAAGGGCTACAAGCCCACCGTGTTCGAAAAGAACGAACGCCTCGGCGGTATGCTCACTTACGGTATTCCGTCCTACAAACTCGAAAAAGACGTAATTGAGGCGGAAATCGACGTATTGCGTGAACTCGGTGTTGAATTCAAGACGGGCGTGAACGTCGGCAAAGACGTCACTCTTGACGAACTCAGACAACAAGGTTACAAAGCATTCTATATCGCAATCGGTTGCCAAGGCGGCAGACTCCCCGGAGTCCCCGGTGAAGACGCAATCGGCACGGATATGGCAGTTTCCTTCTTGCATGCGGCAACCGAAAATCACAACAGAAAACTCAACGGCAAGACGGTCGTCATCGGCGGTGGTAATGTTGCAGTCGACTGCGCTCGCACTGCAGTGCGTTTCGGAAGCGAACAGGTCGGTATGTATTGCCTCGAATCGAGAGAAACGATGCCAGCAAGCAAAAACGAAGTCGCAGAAACTCTTGAAGACGGCATCTCCGTCAACAATGGTTGGGGGCCGAAGGAAATTCTCAAGAACGAAGACGGCACCGTCAAGGCAGTCGTGTTCAAGAAGTGTTTGAGAGTCATCGATCCTCAAACCAAGAGATTCAGCCCGCTCTATGACGAGAACGATACGATCACGGTAGAGGCGCAAAACGTCATCTTTGCAATCGGTCAGGCTGTTGTTTGGGGCGACTTGCTCAAAGGCACCAAGGTTGAATTCCATCACGGCAATTATCCCGTTGCGGATTCTCTCACATATCAAACTGCAGAGCCGGATATCTTTGTCGGCGGTGACGTTTACAGCGGCCCGAAATTTGCAATCGACGCAATCGAAGCGGGCAAGAATGCGGCAGTATCACTCCATCGCTTCGTTCAACCCGGCACAAGCATGACAATTGGTCGCAACCGCAGACAATTCATCGAACTTGACAAAAACAACATCGTAATCGATAGTTACGACACCGCAGGCAGACAAGAAGCAAAAGAGCTTGAAGGCGACAAACATTCATTCAGAGATTTGCACGGCACTCTCACAGAAGAACAAGTCAAGATTGAAGCAGGCCGTTGCCTCGGATGTGGCGCAAGCGTCGTGGACGAAAATAAGTGTATCGGCTGCGGCATCTGCACGACGAAATGTGAATTTGACGCAATCAAACTTCATAGAGAACATCCCGAATGCTCCACGATGGTGCGCAGTGAGGACAAGTTCAAAGCGATTCTTCCTTACGCAATCAAGCGTGGCATGAGAATCGCGTTCGGCAAAAAGACCGCCGAAGAAAAAGCGTCTCAAAAGAAGCACAAAGAAGCCGTGAAAGCAGCAAAAGCGGCAAAAAAAGCAAGCAAATAAGAGGTTGATATGCACGAATTGGGTGTAGTGTTTCACATCGCGGACATGGTGCGCGACGTCGCCGTCGAAAACAAGGCGACCAAAATCCAAAAAGTCGTCATGCAAATTGGCGAAGTGTCCACGATTGTGAACGATCAACTCATTGATTGTTGGAACTGGAATGCAAACCGCACGGATCTTCTGCGCGGTTGCACTCTTGAAATTGAACCGATCAAGGCGGTCACCTATTGCGAGGACTGTCACCAAGAGTATCCCACCGTCAAATATGGCAAAATTTGCCCCCATTGCGGA
>CAVABL010000144.1:0-3288 GCA_963586735.1 Firmicutes bacterium TM09-10 | reverse complement strand
TTTCATCCGAACGCAGTGAGGATTTCATCGTGCAACGCACGATATCATTGATTGTGCCAACAGCGCAACCCTGTGCGATATCACTGATTGCGCCAACAGCGCAATCTCAAAAAAAGCACCCTATTGGGTGCTTTTCACTATAGTGCGTTCACGCGTTTTCGTCGATTTTTTCAAGCAATTTCACGCAAATCGTATACGCGTTTGAAATGCAGTCCTCGCTCAGATTGTCCGCCGTGTCGTATCTGGTGTGCAGATATTCGGGGCTTTTGGGGTTGTATCCCGTCACGCTGACGCTTGAAAAGCCGCTGCGTGAAAACTCTGCGCTGTCCGTCTGCCCGAAAGGAAGACCTCGCACGGCAAATGGCAATTGAGCGTCCTTTGCACAGTCCGCGAGCAGTTTTGCAAGCGTCTTGTCGTTATACACAAGACCGTTTGCCTCGATTCTATTCACGCCGAGCGAGTTGACCTCTTTGAGCGTATTTAGGCACACGAAATACGTTTTCGCGTCTTTGAGTTCGTTTTTATGGCGACAGCACCATTCGCTTGCTCCGCGTGAGCCGACCGCACCGCTCCCCGTCAGAATCACTCCGACCTCGGTGTTTTCCAGCCTTACGTCGTTCTCTTTCAAACCGCGCATAATCTCGATTGCGACGGCGCATCCGCTCAGATTTTCGTTTGCGCCGGGCACGACTCTCTTTTTGTCGACGGCAAAATAGGCGGCGATATAAAACGGCACGAACACGAGGGACACGAAGCCGACGACGAGCATATCTCCGCTTACGATTTGCGAGCCGAGACCGCCCACCGTAATCCAATGCGCGATGTCTGCAATCGACACGTATGAAAGCCCGAAAAACAACGAGAAGAACATTGTTATAAACATCGTTGAGCCCAAGCGATATTTGAGCGTCCACTCTTTCGTTGCGTCGACGTTTGCCACAAAAAACACTCTGTTTTTAATTTCGTCGACGGGGCTATTCACTGCCGTGACGTTTTGCGATTTCTTTTTGGGATAGAGCAAGTCAAAAACTTTCAGATTCATTGAAAATTGAACGGCAAGCACGAAAATGCCTATGACCGCCAACAAAAGCGACACCATTGCAGTGAAAAAGTATGCGACGGTCGCAAGCAAGGCACACGTCGGCACGATGTAAAACACGCCCGAATACGCCTCGGGGTACACGTCAAACTCTTCGTTTTTCACATCGTCGCAAACTTCTCGGAGTTGATTTTGCAAAAATGCGGAGGTTTCTCTTTCCGCCTCGCTGCCCGCATTGCGATTTTCAAACGCAAGACAAGTTTCTTTTGCGTTTGCGCAAGCTCTTTTTGCAGACTCCTCCCGTCTGTCAATCAAACTTTGAAATTTCATTATTCTCCCGCCTCGTCAAGATTGTTGAGCATAAGTTGCAGCAACGCTTGCAGAACGCGTTTTTCGTTGTCCTCGAAATGTCTGAACGCAACCTGATAGAACTTGTGATTTGCCTCTTCTATCAGAGTTGCCACTTTTTCGCCTTCGGTGGTGAGCAGAAGTTTTTGTTCACGCTTGTCCACCTCTGAAACGGACGCCGAAATAAGCCCCTTGTCGCGCAATTCCTTGACGCTGCGCGAAACGAGAGCCTTTGACACACAAGCGCTTTGAGCAATGTCGCTTGCCACGCCGACGACTCCTATGCTTGAAAGCACGACGATCTCGTTTGGAGTGAGATCATAACCTTTCAATTCATTGAGTTGAAAGTCGGTATAACTTTTGAGCAACTTGCGGAACGCTGCAAAAAAATATGCCGTGTTCTTCATATCCATATGTGTATTATAACATTGTTTTACAATATGTTCAATAGCAAGTTTACAAAATACACCTTATTCATCACTGCATAAATATTCACAATATCGATTTTATGACGATTATCGTACAATTGAACGACATATCGAAAAAGCGGAACGCAAATCACGTTCCGCTTTTTGAATTGACATTCAACGATTATTCTTCGTCTTTTTTGCAATCCTCTTTTTTATCGCACTCGTTCTTCTTTTCGCACTCTGCGCAATTTTCATCGCACGGCTCGATTGCAACCGCCTGATTGTCTTCGTTCGGGAAGATCATTTGAGGTGCGCCCTCTTCGTTTTCGATGGTTTCGCTTGCCTCGTCTGCGATTTCGTCGTTGAGGTTTTCATCGTTTTGTTGTGCTTTTGCACGTTTTCTTTCCTCGATTTGCGCCTTTGCCTCTTGTTGTTCCTTTTCGTTGAACTTATAGAAGAAGAGCGGGATGACCGTGAGGAAGAAACTTATTGCCGCGATACCCACGAGCATAAACCACATAGTATCTTTGCCCGATGCCGACACCGACGACGGATCGTTTGCTTTGACGCCTGCCATATCGTATGCCAAAACGCCGACGAACGCTCCGACTGCCATACCGATTTTGTTGATGAGGGTTTGCATTGCAAAGCAAATGCCTTCCGCTCTTTCGCCTGTCTTGAGTTCGAGATACTCGACGGTGTCGCCGATCATTGCGTACGTGACGATGTTGCCAAAGCCCGACGGAATGCCTGCCACGATCAAAGCGATGAGAAGCACGACGGTCGTTGCGGTGCTCGTATAACTGCCTCTATCAGCCGCAAAGCCGACGATGAACGCAATGAGCATTGCCACGCCGCCTGCGATATGCGACCATATGTAAGTGTTTCTTTTGCCGAATTTCTTTGTGCACCAAGGCACGAGCAATGATGCGATAAGACCGCCCGGGACGATTGCCATCGTGAACAACGAATACCAAGATTCTCTGTTCATGACGTACTTTGCAAAATACAGACCGCCCGTGTACGTGAAGAGCATTCTCGCAGCGCCGCCGATACCCGAAAGAACTATGAGCATCAAAGGCTTGTTTTTGAACAAAAGTTTGAGGTTGTGGCCCAAAGACGGAGGAGTTTCCGTCGAGACGTTTCTTTCCGTCGTATTCTTGAATCCGAGGAAGAAAAGCGGCACTGCAATGACGCAGCAAATGATTGCGATGACGAAATAAATCCATCTGAGCGTTTCAGCCGCTTGCGCCGGCTCCATACCTTTCGTCATGTTGTCGGTGATGATAGGCGTGATGACGGTGACAATACCTGCGCCTGCCGTGCAGAACAAACGCGCAATCGTGAGCAAGTTGCCTCTTCTGTAGGTATCGTTGCTCATTGCGGTTGAAAGTCCCCAGTACGGAACGTCCGCAACGGTGTAAACCATGCCCCAAATGACGTACATAATAGAGATTGTTGCGAAAGAACCTGCTTTATTCTCTATGTCCG
>CAVABL010000143.1:0-3290 GCA_963586735.1 Firmicutes bacterium TM09-10 | reverse complement strand
GATTGACTTTGCCGTAGATGAGGTTGTATGCCGCTTCGCCGCCTGCTTGTCCGCCGAGATAAAGATTCAAAATGCCTTTGACATCCTTGTCCCAATCGCCGATTTCAACGGGCGAACCGCAAGAGAGCAAGACTACGACGTTTTTGTTGACTTTCAAAATTTCGTTGATGAGCGTGACGTGCGCCGACGGCATTTTGATGTGGTGACGGTCGTATCCTTCAGACTCAAACGCGTCGGTGAGACCTATGAACAAAAGCACGACGTCCTTGCCTTTTGCCGCTTTGACTGCATTCTTGATAAGGCTCTTTTTGTAGCCCTCGCCCTTGAGAACGTAACCGTCTGCATAATCGTAGGGTTGTCCGACTCTGTCGAGTGCGTCTGTGAACGACGTGAGTTTCGTGGGAAGAATGTGACTCGAACCACCGCCTTGATAGCGGATTTTCTTTGCAAGTTTGCCTATGACGGCAATGCTCTGCTTTTTGTTCAAGGGGAGAATGCCGTCGTTTTTGAGGAGAACTGCGCCGCCTTCTGCCGCTTTGCGTGCGATTGCGTTGTGCTTCTCAACATCGAAAGTCACGCCCTCGACCTCGCGAACGGTGTTTTCGTATGCGAATTTGATGAGACGAAGAACGTCTTTGTCAATTTCTTCCTCGGTGATAGTGCCTGCTTCGAGCGCTTTGTACACTTCGCCGCCGTTGAGGCCGCAACCTTTTCCGCCGGGCATTTCGAGATCCATGCCTGCCTTGACGCCTTCGGCGCGATCGTTTACTGCGCCCCAGTCGCTTACGACGATGCCTTTGAAGCCCCACTCGTCACGCAAAACGTCGGTGAGAAAGCGTTTGTTGTCGCTCAAATACGTGCCGTTCAGACGGTTGTAGGAACACATGACGGTTGTGGGTTGTTCCTCTTTGACGATATGCTCGAATGCGGGCATATAGATTTCGCGCAGAGTGCGTTCGTCCACAATCGAATCGATTGTCATTCTGATATATTCCTGATTGTTTGCAAGATAGTGTTTGAGGGAAGTGCCGACGTTTTTCTTTTGTACGCCGTGCACCCATGCTCCGCCCATGCGCCCTGCAAGGAACGGATCTTCGGAAAAATATTCAAAGTTTCTTCCACAAAGTGGAGCGCGTTTGATGTTGACGCCCGGGCCGAGAACGGTTGAAACGCCGAGAGATTGCGCCTCTACGGCAATTGCTTCGCCGACTTCTTCAACGAGGTCGGTGTCCCAACTCGAAGCGGTTGTGACTGCGCCGGGAAAACATGTTGCGGGTTCAGGCGTTTGCATGATGTTGACGCCCCCGCCCATTTTCTCACGACGAAGTCCGCTCGGACCGTCGCTCATGCGCACTGCCGGGATGTCGATGTCATCGCGTTTTATGGGTTGCGTGAGCCAATTCGTAGAGCCGGAAAGCATCGACACTTTTTCGTCAAGTGTCAATTTTTTCAAAATCTCCAAATAATCCTTGTCGTTCATAATTTCCTCCATAAGAGTGTTTTGTTTTAATATTTTGCGGCATAAAAGCCGTTTTTTTGATGTTTTTTGCATCGATTTTCGTGCGATATTTATACGTGCGTGAAACAGATTCGCAGTGAATCGCATCGCTTTGAAAACATATCGCAATGCAAAACCGCGTTTGATAACATAGCCGTTAGTATGTCGTATTTGATTTGCACTACACGCTATAATGCGTTATAAAGTGATTGTTCTGCATATATCGCGGTGCGTATGCCACGCATCATACTCGATTCGTATTGTGCATCGTGCGAGGCATCATATATCGCAATTATACTCCGCATGATTGCACTGCACGTCATATACTACGATAACTGCATGGTGTGCACAATGCTAACTGTACTTAGTATAAGGCAATAAATATCGACATCGTGTTGTACATTGTATTGACAATATATATCATAGCATTTTTGAACACAACGTTCAATATATATTTGTCAATCGAGTCGGATTATTTTTGAGCGGCGAGTTTTTCCTTTTCACGAACGGAGAGGGGGATTTCGTCGTTGATATATGTGTTCCACACGTCGATTTTGTCTTTTTCGTCAAGATAACGCAACACTTTTGCGGGTGCGCCAACTGCTATGCAGTTGGCGGGCAAGTCGCGCGTGACGACGCTGCCTGCTCCGACGACGGTGTTTTCGCCAATCGTTACACCGCCGCAGACGGTCACGTTTGAGGCAATCCAGCAACCTTTTTTGATGGTTACGGGCTTGGAGTATTCGAGATCGTGATAACCGTCGGGGTAGGTGGTGTTCAAACGTTCGGGGGCTAAAAACGGATGACATGGAGTTGCAATCGTGACGTTTGCGCCGAGCCATACGCCGTCCTCGAGGGTGATTGGAGAGATGTCCAAAAGAGTGCAGTTGTAGTTGAAAAACACATCGTTGCCGACGTGAATATTCACGCCGTATTCGCAGTAAAAAGGCGAGAAAACCCACATGGATTTGCCCTTGGAAGAGGGAATTAACCTGTTTAGAATACGCTTTTGGCGGGGTGCGTTCCAAATCGGGCACTTGTTGAATTTTTGCGTGAGGCACATGCCTCTCGCATGATGCCAAAAGATATCTTTGCTTGAAGAATTGTAAAGTTTGCCTTCAATCATCTTTTGCCAATCGCTTTTTTTGAGCGTATTTTTGCTTGTTTTTTTGCTCATAATCCACCTCATTTTTTAACATTTTAGTGCTTTTTTTAAGAAATTTATATCAAAAATCCACACAAAATGTCATAAATCAATTGTAAAATATGTTAAAAATGCTATAATTTTCCTATGAAAAACATCAAAAAAATTGACGTAACTATCACATTTATGCCAAAAGGCATTCAAAATCCAATGTTCGAGCAACGCGAAAGCGGTGTTGCTCATACGCCGTACAGTCGCGAGGTCGAATTTTACTCTTGCGTGAAAAACGGCGATATCGCCGCATTGCAAAAAAATATGTCGGAGTTTATGAGCGAGGCGTTGGTCGTGGGGAGAATGAGCGACGACAATTTGAGACAAGTCAAATATTTTGCAGTGAGTTGCATCACGCTTGCAACAAGGTATGCCGTTGAGGGTGGGCTTATGGAAAGCGAGGCGTACAATCTGTCAGACTCGTATATTCAAAGCGTTGACAAAATGGTTAACGGCGACGATATTTTGGAATTCCTCGTCGAAAAGGCAGTTGAACTCACGGTGCTCGTGCATAGCAACCGTGAAAGACTTGAATATTCTCCGTGTGTGCGCAAGGCAATAAAGTGCGTGAGCGCACGACTGCACGAAAGATTGAAA
>CAVABL010000142.1:0-3310 GCA_963586735.1 Firmicutes bacterium TM09-10 | reverse complement strand
GTTTTATCGAGCGTATGAGTAGGTTGCCCGGCCACAATACGTCGCGGATGGGTTTGTGCATGGCAATCGAGCCGTTGTCAACCGTGGTGATATAGGTGTGTTTTGTCAGGTGTACGTGTTGCTCGTCAAGGATGCTGTCAAGCAACTCGTCGTAAAGCGAACGCTTGCCGCATACCTCGCTCACCATGTAGCCGAATGATACGCCGAGCACGACCGGCACGAGAAGAGTGAATTGCCAGGTGAGTTCAACGACCATGATGATTGCAGTCAACGGCGCTTTCACTATCGTGGCAAAAAACGTCGCCATGCATATGAGCACTATGCAGTCGGCAAGCGTTTGCGACATGCCCCACACTACGCACAGTTTTGACGTGAGCGCGCCTACGCACGCGCCTATTGCGAGCATCGGGATAAAAATTCCGCACGGTACGCCTGCGCCGAGGTTCATTGCGGTTGCAATCACACGCATGACAAGCACAAGGATGAGCGTCACGACGACATGTGAGGAAAATATAGTGCTTACGTTTTGCTCCGCTGTGCCGCCGCTCGTACCGAGCGATTGTATAAATGAATGTCCGCCACCCATAACAGACGCGCTAATAAGGCCGAAAATTCCTGCAAATACGAAAGGGAAGAGCAGTTTTGCAAAGTTGGTGAGGATTGCGTTTTTGATTTGTATCTTTGCAAAAAGTTTTTTTGAGAGCATGCACAAAGAGTAAAACCCTAAACCGCAAAGTCCGCTTATCACCGCCGCAAGAACCACATAGCCGTAACTTTTAAGGGGGATTGGCACGAGGGTAAATGACGTGAACGTCGAGGTTATGTCCATGCCCAAGAGCTCATAAATCGCATTTCTCGTTATGATTGCGCTGAGCACGGAGGAGAACGCGCATATGAATATCGCCGGAGTAAATCGGCGGTGCGCCTCCTCGAAAGCGAACGTTATGCCCGTGAGAGGCGCGTTGAACGCCACTGCAAGACCTGCGCATGCGCCGCCCGTAATCTGATAGCGTTTTTCCATGTCCGTGCAACGCAAAAGTTTGCTTGCGCCATCGCCACACGCCGCTCCTATGAACATGCTCGGACCTTCCGCACCTGCAGTCAATCCCGAGAGTATGCACGCAAGGCACGACGCCGCCATTGCAGGCAAAGATTTGTACCATTCAAGTTCAAGCAACCCCCTTGCCGCACCCTCCGTTTGCGGAATGCCGCTGCCTCGCACCATAGGCACGAACTTTGAAATCGTGGCTATGCAGAACGCTATTATCGCGAGCGCAATGAACATAAGCGGCAAGAATGCGAGATTTTCGCGCATAAGGGCGTAAAAGTCCTTGGAATATTTTGCGAGCAAATCGGCGGCAATGTTGAAAAACGTTACGACTACGCCTGCCATAAATCCCGTGACTATTCCAACCGCCATAAGTTGCACGCCGTGGCGGTATAATCTTGACAAAAAATCTTTGTTCATACGTATATTTCTCGTTTTTCGTTCGGTTGCACGCGCCGTGCGCAAGACGAAAATCGTTCTGGCGGCATTTTTTTGTGCGAGCGAATTATTTGCATATTATATATGCGTGCGCGCGCAAAATCAATATGTTTGTGCAAAAATTTTGCGTCGAAATTCAATGTCAATCGCTCGTTTTGGGCGTTTCGTAAAGCGCAAGCGTTTTTTTGAGGCTTACAATCACCTTTTCACGTAGCGACGAGGGCGATAAGACCTCAACGTTTCTGTTGTACTGCAAAACCCAGTAAAGCATTGCTTTTTCGCTTGCGACAACCGTCGCTTCAAAATATCTGTCGTCGATTTTCCTTGCGGTGAAATTTGTGCCGAACCAGTCATAAAGAGTGTCCGCCATGCCTACCCAACATTTCATCGTTATGGCAATCGGCTCGTCATTGTACATATAGGGCAAGGACGTGGCAATGCGCTTGTAGTTGATGCCCTTTTCAAAACCGGGGTTTTGGCGCAAGGGTTTCGCGTCGTCGTCAAGTATCTCTATGTCCGTGATTTTGTCCATGCGGTAAAAACCGACCTCGTCAAACATCTCGTCGAACATCATCAGATAGTAGCGTTGAGAGTGCAAAAACATCTGATATGGCGAGCCGACGTGCGACTTCGATACGTGCAACTTTTTGTCCAGTCCGATTTTGTTGTAGTTGAAACGTATCTTTTTGCCGCGTTCGATTGCCTCGTCAATGACGTCGATGTTGTAGAAAAACGCCTTGTTGTCCGACTTGTCCCAATCCTTGAGCGAATAAACGTGCTTGACGTGGCTCTTGAAATTTTGTCCGCCGAAAGAGATAAGTTTGTCTATGAGTTGTTTGGAGTGAGTGGAATTTACGTTGCGCGAGGACAAAACGCTGTCGATGAGCAGGCGTAGTTCGGCATTTTCAAACTTCCTCGACGCAAGATATGTGCCGTTTGCGCCAGATTCGATGTCAAACCCCATCTCTTTGAGATAAGATACGTTGCGCCCGACCGCTTTGCGCTCGCACACGACGTCGTAGTCGCGGTCGAGAATGTCGATGATGTTTTGCTGCGTGAGAGGATGATCCTCGTCGCTGTATTCGTCCAGGATTTGATAAATGCGCATAATAAGCGTCTTTTTTGCTTCAAGTGCCATGAAAGCCTCCAAGATTGCAACGAGGTTGCAATCAATGATATCGCACGAGATTGCACTGTTGGCGCAATCAATGATATCGCCTGCGGCGATGATATCCGCACTGTGTTCGGATGATATCGCTTCGTGATGATATCCACGATTTGCGTGGGTTGCGGAAGAATTGAAATTGTCCGCTCGCGCCATAGGCGCAACACCAAGCAATCGAGATTGCACCTGCGCCGCCGCAGCGATGATTTTTATTTTAATGTACCTATTTCGGTACATAGTATAGCATATTATATGTTTGTAAGCAAGAGGAAAACGAAATTTCCTCGTACGTAAGGAGAATCGATATGAAAATATTTATGAGCAGAATCAACAATCAAAAAAGAGTCAGCAATGCGCAAATCGCAACCGACAAGGACGGCAAAATTTTGTTCGTGCGCGTGAGTATGATGAGAAAAGCATCGTGACTGATTGAAAACGGCACTCTTTTGTTTTGCGGTGAACTCACGTGCGTTTTGCCGTGAGTGCCGCCACCCATAATACCCTTTTTCTTCCCGAAAACCCGACTACCCCTACACGTCGGGTTTTTCGGTATTTTTGTGAAACGCTTTAAGAAAAAGCGGAGATTTTCCTTAAAAATTGAGGGTTTTTGCATCCAAAATCGCATTTCGTATTGTGATTTTTTGCGCTTTGTGCTATAT
>CAVABL010000141.1:2689-3312 GCA_963586735.1 Firmicutes bacterium TM09-10 | reverse complement strand
CAGGTTGTCACCGTAAATGTGGCGCAATAATATGAGAAGAGTGGCAAGAGAAGACGTGTTCAAGTTGGTGTTTGAGTATACCTTTTACGGCTCGGTGAACGAGTCTACTTTGGAACTTATGCTCGTGGACAGCGATCTTACGGAAGACGACAAGCAATATATCAATTCAACCTATCTCGGCGTAGTTACAAACGATGAAAAACTTAAGGACGTCATTGAAAGTCATCTCGAGGGATATAGGCTTGAGAGAGTGTATCGTCCCGACTACGCAGTGTTGCTCGTTGCAACTTATGAACTTTTGGAACATACCGCTCCGAAAGCAGTGGTTATCAACGAAGCGGTTGAACTCTCAAAGAAGTACGGAACGGATAAATCGGGATCTTTTGTGAACGGTGTGCTTGCAAAGATCGTGAAAGACGTTGACTGACGTCAAGTTGTCCCGAAGATTTCAAATTTTGCGTGCAAAAGTTTGATTTTTCGGGATTTTTTAATTCAAAACGAGCAATAAATGCCGAAAAATCGGCATATTACTGCAAAAAAGGTGAGTAAAGTGTCGATTGTGTCAGATAAAACCCAATTTTCTGAAAACACCATATCCGTGAGCGAGGTCAACGCGACAATAA
>CAVABL010000141.1:0-2679 GCA_963586735.1 Firmicutes bacterium TM09-10 | reverse complement strand
GCCTCACGCTTACTTCACGTTGAAAGACAAATATTCGCAACTTTCATGCGTATGTTTTTACGCTCAAAAGACTTATGTGCCAAAAGACGGAGAAAGCGTCATCGTCAGGGGCTCGCTCGATTTCTACGTCAAGGGCGGTCGACTTTCTTTGCAGACAAGTTCGATAACCCCCGTTGGTCAGGGAATGTTCTTTTTGGAGTTCGAGAGGCTCAAAGCAAAATTGCAGGCGGAAGGTTTGTTTGACGAGGCGCACAAAAAGCCTATTCCGCAATTTGCAAAAAAGGTGCTTGTCGTCACGTCCAAAACTGGCGCGGTCATCAGAGATATCGTCACCACCGTGAGAAGAAAGAATCCCGTCATCGACATCGTCGTCAAGGACGTCAGAGTTCAGGGCGAGGGCGCGGGCAAGGAAATCGCAAAGGTGCTCGAGAGAGTGGACAAGCTCGGATATGACGTTATAGTCATTGCAAGAGGGGGCGGTTCGCTTGAGGATCTTGCGCCGTTTTATGACGAAACGCTCGTGCGGGCGGTGTATGACATGAATACGCCAGTGGTGTCCGCCGTCGGACACGAAACCGATTTTTCTCTTTGCGATTTCGTCGCGGACAAGAGGGCGGCAACCCCGACCGCAGCAGGCGAACTCGTTGCGTACGACTTCTATGCGCTTGCTGACGAGTTGAAACAGAATATGCGAAGACTATCCGTCAATGCAACGAGAGTGTATGAAAAGAAAAGTTCGGGCGTGCAGATAAGTTGCAACAAACTAAGGCGTCTGGCATCCGAATTTTATTTGCAGAGGGGACACAAAATCCAATCTCTCATGCAACAAGTAAAGTCGCAGGTGGAAAGAAAGTTCGCGCTTGCCGACGCAAGAGTGGACAAGGCTACGGCATCACTTGACAATTTGTCTCCCCTCAAAACGCTGCGCAGAGGATATTTCAGAATTCAGACGAACGGACAGACTATAAACAAAGTTGCAAATCTCAAAATCGGCGACACCGTCACCGCAACGGGCTCGGACGGCGCAATCGAAGCGCAGGTGAGCAAAATCGAAATTTTCGAGGAGAACGAATAATGGCAGAAATCAAAAAGTTTGAGGACGCTCTTGGCGAACTCGAAGCAATCGTCAAAAAACTCGAGGGCGATATCCCTCTCGATGAAGCGGTCAAAGCTTTTGAAAAGGGTATCGAACTGAGCAAAGTTTGCATCGCCGACCTTAAAGCAGAAAAGGGCAAACTCGCTTTGCTCGTGGACGACATCAACAACCTCACCGAAGAATTGAAACTCGACTGATTATGAAAATCTCAACCGTTGACAAAAACGAATTTCTTTTTATGTTTGAGCAATCCCTTAAAAACGCAATCGGCGAGGGCGATTCCGTGATTGACGAGGGCATGCGCTACGCCGCTCTCGACGGAGGGAAACGTGTGCGTCCGCTTTGCGTGTATCTCGGTGCGCGAGCGACGGGCAAGGACGCCGAGGCGGACGAGGTCGTCTGCCTTGCGGTTGCCGTTGAGCTCGTGCATAACTACTCGCTTGTGCACGACGACTTGCCGGCAATGGATAATGACGATTATCGAAGAGGTAAACTCTCCGTTCACAAGAAGTTCGGACACGCCAACGGAATACTCATAGGGGATCAACTCCTCACGCTTGCATCTTGTGTTTTGCTTGACGGGGCAAGGGTGTACGGCTCGCATTTTGCAAGGGCGGCGCAAGAAATCGTCCTTGCGGCAAAACGTATGGCGATCGGGCAGGCAAACGACTTGCGCGGATGCGAAAGCGCGGACGATTTTTTGGATATGTACTCGCAAAAGACGGCGGCGTTGATTCGGGGTGCACTTAGTGCAGGTGCAATCTGCGCAGATGCCGACTTTAAACAAATCGAAAACATCGGTGAATACGCAATGAACGTAGGCATAGGTTTTCAACTTGCGGACGATCTTTTGGACGAGGGCGAGGAAAATTCGATCGTGAATGTCATCGGCGAGGCGGGAGCAAGACGAGCTCTTGAAGAAAAAACAGAACGTGCAATGCAAATCGCCTCTTGCTTTGCAAACGCAACGGAACTCGCCGATTTTGCAAATGCGCTTTGCGTGCGACAAAAATAATTTGCCGTTGCCTTGCAAACTTGCAAAAAAGGGTTGCAAAATTCGATTTTGTTTGATATATTGTTAGAGCAATCGTGTGCGGGAGTGACTCAGTGGTAGAGTGTCACCTTGCCAAGGTGAAAGTCGCGGGTCCGAATCCCGTCTCCCGCTCCACACATACTGCGAAGGGCATCACCCAAAGCAGAAATGGCATCATAGCCAAGAGGTAAGGCAAGGGTCTGCAAAATCCTCACCCCCAGTTCAAGTCTGGGTGATGCCTCCAAAAAATATCCGACGAAACGCGTCGGATTTTTTTTATGCATAAATGTGTGAGCGTAAATTGTCCAAAGTCTGTTTACAATTTTCACTTCGAGTGCTATCATTGTTATATAAAATTAAGGTAGGGAAAATAGCATGGCGGACACTCCTCTCGTTGAAAAGTCAAAATCGTTTGCGCTTGACATTATCAAGCTCTGTAACCAAATCAAAATCGAAAAGCGTGAAACGGTGCTCGTCAATCAACTCATTCTCTCGGGCGCAAGCATCGGCGCGAGGGTGAGAGAGGCGTATTGCTTGCAAGACAAAGCCG
>CAVABL010000140.1:0-3313 GCA_963586735.1 Firmicutes bacterium TM09-10 | reverse complement strand
ATTCAGTTTCGTTTATGATATGTAAAAAAAACACAAACTATATTATTCCTTCTTCGGTCTCTGGAAGTACCATCAGTGCTTATACCTATTACGAAATAGTTTTGGTTTCGGGGTATGTTAAAAGGGTATAATGAATTTTGATACAGATGATACAGAGTAGTTATGATTTGAAATTATGAGCGAAATAAAAAAAAGGAACGGCAGATTCAAAATCCGCCGCTCCTTTTTTATAGTAAAAATTATGAGGGGTTTTAGTTTGTGTCGCCGTCAGCGAAGAAAATTAGTGTTTGGATGAAACGATAATTTCGCCGCCTTTTGCGTCCACGACAATCGTGTCACCCTCGTCCATGTTGCCTTGCAAGATTGCTGTTGCGACTTTGGTTTCGACGTTGCTTTCGATGTAACGCTTGAGCGGTCTTGCACCGAAGGTCACATCGTAGCCGCCATCAACGATGAGGTCTTTTGCCGCTTGCATGACTTCGAGCTTGAGATTTTGCTTGTCCAATCTCGATTGCAACTTCTTGAGCATGATGTCGATGATCTTGTAGACATTCTCTCTTGAAAGCGGAGTGAAGAGCACCGTGTCGTCAAGTCTGTTGAGAAATTCGGGACGGAAGGTTTGTTTGAGCAGTTTGTCGATTTGCTCCTTTGCATCGTCCGTAATGTTGCCGTCGCCATCGATGTTGTCGAGGATGATGCCGCTGCCGAGGTTCGATGTCAGGATGATTATCGTATTCTTGAAGTTTACGGTTCTGCCTTGACTGTCGGTGATTCTGCCGTCGTCAAGCACCTGAAGCAAGATGTTGAACATGTCCGGATGCGCTTTTTCGATTTCGTCGAACAGCACCACTGAGTAGGGTTTTCTTCTCACGGCTTCGGTGAGTTGACCGCCTTCGTCATAACCGACGTATCCCGGAGGCGCACCGATAAGACGCGATACGCTGAATTTTTCCATATACTCAGTCATGTCGATACGCACAATGTTGCGCTCGTCGTCAAACAGATATGATGCAAGTGTCTTTGCAAGTTCCGTCTTGCCAACGCCCGTCGGACCAAGGAAGAGGAACGAGCCTATCGGCCTGTTCTCATCTGAGATGCCCGCACGTGAACGCAGCACCGCTTCGCTCACCGCATCAACCGCTTCGTCCTGTCCGATTACTCTCTTGTGAAGTTCGTCGGAGAGGTGGAGCAGTTTTTCTTTTTCGCTTTCCATAAGTTTCGTCACGGGAATACCTGTCCACTTTGCAACGATTTTTGCGATTTCGTCCGCAGTCACTTCGTCACGAAGAAGGGTTGATCCGTTTGTCGATTTCTTTTCTGCTTCTTCAAGTTTTTTGGTGAGGGCAGGCAGTTCGCCGTATTGCAGTTGTGCTGCCTTGCCGTAGTCGCTGTTGCGCTTTGCCTCTTCAATCTGAAGATTTATGCGATCGATTTCGGCCTTGGTGTCCTGAACGCTGTTGATTTCCTTTTTCTCGTTTTCCCATTGCGCCTTCATCTCGTTGAATTTGTCGTGGAGTTCGGCGAGGTCTTTCTTTATGGATTCATGACGATCGATCGAGAGTTTGTCGGTTTCTTTTTCAAGAGCCATTTCTTCGATTTCGAGTTGCATAATTTTTCGGCTGATGACGTCCATTTCGGTTGGCATACTGTCGATTTCGGTTCTTATCATCGCGCACGCCTCGTCAACGAGGTCGATTGCTTTGTCGGGGAGGAATCTGTCTGTGATATATCTGTCCGAAAGCGTTGCCGCCGCAACGAGCGCCTGATCGTGAATGCGCACGCCATGGAAGATTTCGTATCTTTCTTTCAAGCCACGCAGAATTGCGATCGTGTCTTCAACCGTAGGTTCGTTGACCATGACGGGTTGGAAACGTCTTTCGAGCGCTGGATCTTTTTCGATGTATTTGCGGTATTCGTCAAGAGTCGTTGCGCCGATGCAGTGGAGTTCGCCTCTTGCAAGCATAGGTTTGAGCAGGTTGCCTGCGTCCATACTGCCTTCGGTTTTGCCTGCGCCGACTATTGTGTGAAGTTCGTCGATGAACAGAAGCATTCTGCCGTTTTGCTTTTTGATTTCGCCGAGCACCGCTTTGAGTCTTTCTTCAAATTCGCCACGGTATTTCGCGCCGGCGATAAGCGCGCCCATATCGAGCGCAAAGATATGCTTGTCTTTAAGTCCCTCAGGGACATCGCCTCTAACGATACGTTGAGCAAGTCCTTCCGCAATTGCGGTTTTGCCGACGCCTGCCTCACCGATGAGGACGGGGTTGTTTTTTGTCTTTCTTGACAAAATACGGATGACGTTTCTTATTTCGTCGTCACGCCCTATGACGGGATCGAGTTGTCCGCGTGCCGCTCTCTCAACGAGATCGTGACCGTATTTGTTGAGCACATCGTAAGTGTCTTCGGGACTGTCGTTTGTCACTTTTGAGGTTTTAACATGTGAGAGTGCACTCATAAAGTCCTTTTTTGTGAGTTTACACTTCGCAAACACGGCTTTAAGTGCGGGGGTTGGATTGTCAAGGATTGCACCGAATATGTGTTCGACGCTCACAAAATCGTCCCCCTGTTTCTTGGCGTCTTTCTCGGCTTGTGCGAGCATAAGAGAGCAGTCTTGTGACAAGTAAACCTCGCCTGCGCCGTCGCCGGTGACCGACGGCATTTGTGAGAGAAGTCTGTCGATTTCTCTCAGAAGTTGTGGAGCGTCCGCACCGCATTTGGTGACGAGTTTCGGAATGAGTCCTTCATCGTCGTTGAGCAACGCATATGCGATATGCTCTTTGCAAAGTTGTTGATGATGCCTTTCAAGCGCAAGATTCTGCGCGGCATTTATAGCGTCAAGCGCTTTCTTTGTGAATTTGTTTGTGTCCATAGTCCATACCTCCTTTGAAATATGTTCGAACGTGCTTATCACACACCCGACCGCCATTGGCAATCTTCTCATGTGACTGTTAGCACTCTTATTCTTCGATTGCTAATTATACCACTGAAATTTTGAATGTCAATATATTTTGCTCAAAAATTTTAAGTTTTTTCAAAATTTTCAAGAAGTTCGGGCATTAAAATAGATTACAGACGAGCGTTGACACGAAAATGCACCCTTGAAATTCCGTTTGTTATATATTTGAAATTTTTGATATAGATTGTGCGAGAGTGGGGAATTGTGTGTGGCAGCAATTTTGATTAAAATTCTGCAAACGAAAAGCGAATCGCTTTTGCGATTCGCCCGAAATCGTTTTGTCATCGCGTTATTGCTTTTTCACGAAACAACGCTCTGCAAGAGGACAGGTTGCGTAAGTTATGAATTCGTCATATG
>CAVABL010000139.1:2644-3412 GCA_963586735.1 Firmicutes bacterium TM09-10 | reverse complement strand
CAACATTGCTTTGACGGCTCAAATCCGATTGTATATCCGACAAAAATTCGTCACGCTCGCTTTTGAGATAAAATGGAGTCGTGACGAGCGCAACGACAAACTTTCCGTCAAAGGAAAAACATCTTGCGCCGACGACTTTTTCGTTTGCAAGTGCAAAAGCGCTTATACCTTCCTCTGCGCATTGATTATGGACGAAATTTGCCAATTGTTCAACAAAAATATCGACGTTTTGCATACATTGATTATGTCTCTTTAGACGCAATTTTATACGGCAGAAAAGTTTGCGTACAGACGAAAATCAAGAGTTTACGATTTGCTCTTGACAAGTGCGCGCATTTAACCTATGATATGTTTGCTTCGGGGCGAGGTGCAAATCCTCACCGGCGGTATAGTCCGCGAACACGCTTGCGTGCCGACAAGGCGAAATTCCTTGACCGACGGTATAGTCCGGACGGAAGAAGCGACGTAATTTTGCTTTTGCGTTACGTTTGCGCCCTTGAAGGCGCATTTTTTGTGCTTTTGCAAATTAAAAAAGGGTGCGCCAAAGGAGAAGAATGGGCAAAAAATCAAAGCATTGCGACATTAGCGTTGCCGCAAACGGCATTCAGCCGACAACAAAAGTCACTAGAGAGGATATAAAAAAATCTTTTGAAAGATTCAAAAATCCTCGTTTTTCAACTGCGTACATAACGAAAATGGCGATTTTGACCGCCATATCATTTTTGCTTTACGCATTCGGAAAATTCAATCTGCCGTTTATGTTTCCGA
>CAVABL010000139.1:0-2634 GCA_963586735.1 Firmicutes bacterium TM09-10 | reverse complement strand
GGTAATTCAGATTAGCGAACTTCCCGCATTGCTTGCAGGCTTTTCAATGGGGCCTATAAGCGCGTGCATCGTGATTATTTTGAAGTGCTTGTTGAAATTCCCGTTGTCGTCAACGGTGTACGTTGGCGAGGCAACCGACATTTTGCTCGGCATTGCGTTTGTGTTGCCTGCGTCGTTGATTTATTACTTCCGCAAGGACAAAAAGCATGCGCTCATCGGCATTGTCGTAGGCTCATTATGTCTTACTGCGCTTGCGATTTTGATAAACAGATTCATTTCGATTCCGTACTATGTCAAACTCTATTTCAACGGGGATTTTTCAATAATTGTAAACGTTTTGAAACCACTGTACAAAAACGTCACTATTGATACGTTTTACACCTATTATTTGTTGCTCGGCGTGTTGCCTTTCAATCTTTTCAGATGTATAATAGTAAGTGGACTTACGTTTGTGCTTTACAAGCGGTTGAGCAAAATCTTGCACTGGGACGGTTCGAAAATGAAAAAACACGCAGATATTTTCTCAAAGCATACCGTCGGGAGCGTTGACGAAACCTATGCGCTCGCAAAGCAAATTGCAGACACTCTTCACGGCGGAGAGGTTATTTTGCTTGACGGTGACCTCGGTGCAGGCAAAACGACTTTCACCAAAGGGCTTGCAAAGGCGCTCGGTGTCGATGAGGAAGTGACAAGTCCCACATTCACCATTCTCAACGTTTACGAGGACGGACGGCTCAAACTCAATCACCTCGATATGTACAGGATTGAAAACGCAGACGAACTTGCCGAACTCGGCATTGAGGATTGTTTTGACGACGAGAGCGTAACCGTCATCGAATGGAATAAATTCGAGCATTTCGACGGCGACGTCATTGAGATACACATTACGCCGACGGGCGAAAACGAGAGAATTTTTGACGTCGAAAAAAGGGAGATGAAATGAATATCCTTGCAATTGACACAACATCCACTTATCTTGCCATTGCGCTCATAAAGGACGACGATGTTTTTTCAAATACGATCGAGATCGGAAAATCGGGACACAGTGCAACGCTTTTGGCAAAAATCGACGACACTCTCAAATCGCACGGCATTGATGTGAAAGAGCTCGACGCGGTTGCGGTGAACGTCGGTCCGGGCTCCTTTACCGGAATAAGAATCGGCGTTGCGGCAATGACCGCAATTGCGTTTGCAATCGGAGCAAAGCGTATTTCGGTGACGAGTTTTGAACTTATTGCACACGGACGAGGCGAACTTCTTGCCGCCGTTGATGCGGGGCACGGCAATACATACGTTGCAAAATGCTCGTGCGGAAAGGTATTAGAAGCGAGTTTTTGCGAGGCAAACGACGACGTTGATTTGTCAAATGCGCTTTACGCGCCCAAGGACAGCGTTGACGTCGCGCTTGCAGACGTCGTTTTGGAAAAGGCGCAAAACAGGGAATTTGTGAGCGTTTTCGAGCCGTTTTATATGAGAAAATCGCAGGCAGAGAGGGAAAAGGATGAAGTTTGAAAACCTCAGATACGAGCATCTCAGGCAAATGGCACAGATAGAGCGCGAGGCTTTCGACCAACCTTGGAACGAGAGGATGTTTATCCCAGAAGTCGAGGATGAAAACGCCTACTATCTCGTCGGTGTAAGGGGTGACGAAGTGATTTGTTACGGCGGTTTTCACAAAGTGCTGGATGAGGCGCATATAACGAATATAGCGGTGAAATTCACCGAACGCGGAAAGGGCGTCGGCAAACTGCTCATGAGCGAACTTATTTCGAGAGCGAAATTGCTCGGCGTGAGATATATGACGCTCGAGGTGCGCGATGACAACGTGCGCGCAATCCGCCTTTACGAAGGTTTCGGTTTCAAGGTCGAGGGAGTGCGAAAGAGGTATTACAACAACGTGCGCGACGCACTCATAATGTGGGCTGAAATATAGGAGAGAACACGCAAAAACCGAAAAGCAACGATGAAAATCGCAATATATTGTGCAAAAACGGTGCAAAGAACCCTCAAAACGTATACGGTTTCGAGAGAAAATTTGCAATTGTGAACGGTCACAAAACGTCATATTTTTCGGTTGGAGACGGCGAAAACACATTAGTTTTTCTTCACGGGTGGGGCTCGAACGCCTCCGCCTTTTTCTTTGCCATGAAACAACTATGCGCAAAATACAAGGCAATTGCGCTCGATTTTGCAGGATTTGGACAAAGCGATTTTCCCAATGAAAATTACGGTGTGACAGATTATGCAAACGATGTTTCAAAACTTTTGGAAATTTTGCACGTTGAGCATGCAACATTCGTCGGACATTCGTTCGGATGCCGAGTTGCAATCGAACTTGCGGTTTTTCATCCAAAGCTTGCAGAACGCCTCGTCGTCGTTGACGGCGCAGGCATAAAACCGAGAAGAAAATTTGACTACTATCTCAAAGTGTTTGCGCACAAAATTTTGAGAAAGCTCGGCAAAAGCGGATTAAAAGGTTCAAGCGACTACGCCGCACTTGACGAGAGGATGAAAAAAGTGTTTGTTAATGTCGTAAATTACGACCAATCGCCGCTTTTGAGACAAATCGACCAACCGTGCGTAGTCTTTTGGGGAAAGGACGACAAGGAAACGCCGATTTTTATGTATAAAAAA
>CAVABL010000138.1:0-3444 GCA_963586735.1 Firmicutes bacterium TM09-10 | reverse complement strand
GACAATTATCGTGTGCGCCTGTGCGCGTGCGTAAATTTTAGGAGATTTTATGAAAGAAAAAATGGACGCTATCAAAAATGCCGCTCTCGAAATGATCGAGAAGGCTCAAACGTCGCAGGATCTTGCCGACGTCAGAGTCAAATATCTCGGTAAAAGCGGTGAAATATCTCTCTTAATGAGAGATATGGCAAACGTTCCCAAAGAGGAACGCCCGGTCATGGGAAAACTCGTCAACGAATTGCGTGCGGCTGTCGAATCCGTCCTCAATAAAAAGGCGGACGAGGTCAACAAACAAGAGAAACTCGCTCGCCTCAAAGCAGAGGAAATCGACGTAACTTTGCCGTCAAATCGTGAAAATCTCGGCACTTTGCATCCGCTTACGCTCATAACGCGCGAACTAATCGAAATCTTTTCAGGCATGGGATTCTCGGTTGTCGAAGGTCCGGAAATCGAAAGCGATCTGTTTAACTTTCAACTTCTCAACGTCCCCAAAGATCATCCGGCAAGGGATATGCAAGACACGTTCTACATCAACGACAACATCGTTTTGCGTACGCAAACATCTGCTGTGCAGGCGCGCGTTATGCAGCAAGGTCAACCGCCTATCCGCATAATCTCGCCCGGCAAAGTGTATAGAAGCGACGACGACGCGTCGCATAGTCCTATCTTCAATCAGTTTGAGGGGCTTGCAATCGACAAACATATTACTATGGGCGATTTGCAGGGTTGCTTGCAAACTTTTGCAGAAAAACTCTTTTCAAAAGATACGAAAGTCAGACTGCGCCCGTCCTATTTTCCGTTTACCGAACCGTCCGTCGAGGTGGACGTCACGTGCTCGATGTGCCACGGAAAAGGCTGTCGCGTGTGCAAGGGTACGGGCTGGGTTGAAATCCTCGGCGCCGGTATCGTCAATCCTCACGTGCTCGATATGTGCGGAATCGACAGCAACGAGTACGGCGGTTTTGCATTCGGCTTCGGCATCGACCGTATCGCTATGATTAAATACGGCATCCCGAACATCAAAATGCTCTATGAAAACGACGTGCGTTTTCTTAAACAATTCAACTGAGGAGGCAGACGTATGTTAGTTCCTATTTCATGGCTTAAAGACTACGTGGACATTAACGTTTCAATCCCGACTCTCGCAAAAAAACTCGTCGGAATCGGTTTTGAAGTCGAAGATATAATTTATCAGGAAAATCAGGCGACAAACGTCGTCGTGGGCAAAATCGTCGCCGTGGAAAAACATCCGAACGCGGATAGATTGCGCGTGACGAAAATCGATGTCGGCTCAAAGACAATTCAGGTCGTCACAAACGTGCCCGTCGTCGGAGGCGAAACCGTTGCCGTTGCGCTTGACGGCGCACATCTTGCGGACGGTCACGATATCAAGAAGGGCGAACTTAGAGGCGTTTTGAGCGAAGGTATGCTCTGCGGACTCGAAGAAGTCGGCGTGAGTGAAGACGATGTCCAAAATCAAAAAACGGGGGATATCATCCGCTTCGAAGAGGGCACGGCGCTCGGTCAGAACGCACTGAAAGCACTCGGTCACGACGACGTTATCCTCGACGTGAGCGTCACGGCAAATCGCCCCGACTGCAACAGCATCTACAAAATGGCAAAAGAGGTTGCAGTTGCTCTCAACGTCGATTGCAGAGAACCCGTCATCGATTATAAGGTCACTTTGCCCGATGTGAAAATCACCGATATGGTGAACGTTGACGTCAAAAATCAGCAACTTTGCCCGAGATATATGGCGGCAGGAGTGAAAAACATCAAGATTTTCCCCTCTTCGCAAAGGATTAAATCGAGATTGAGAGCGGTGGGAATTCGTCCTATCAACAACATCGTGGATATTACGAACTACGTGCTCATCGAAATCGGTCAACCTATGCACTCGTTTGACAAGAGAGACCTCGTCGGCGATAAAATCGTCGTGAGAAACGCAACCGAGGGCGAAGTCATCGTGACGCTTGACGGAAAAGAAAATAAACTCAACGACAGCATGCTCGTCATTTGCGACAGCGTTAAACCCGTTGCGGTCGCAGGCGTTATGGGCGGCGCAAACAGCGGTATCAAGAACGATACGCAAGAGGTCGTGTTCGAGGCGGCAAAGTTTGCCCGCGACAATGTGCGTAGAACGTCGCGCGCGCTCAATCTGCGCTCGGACAGTTCTGCAAGATTTGAAAAAGGAATCGATTTCGCATCGCAGGAATACGGCATCAAACGCGCCCTCACGCTCGTGTATCAGAGCGGTTCGGGGGATATCGTCGACGATATAATCGACGTCAAGGTTGACTATCAATCGGTGCGCGAAATTCCTTTTACGACGAAAAAAATTCAGGAAATCCTCGGCTGTAAAGTGCCGAAAAACAAACTCGTGTCAATTCTCGCAAAACTCGGAATCAAGGTTGAAGAACGTGGCAAACAACTCGTCGCAATCGTCAAAGAGGACAGAGAAGATATCGTGGCCGTGAACGACATCGCGGAGGAATTTATCCGCGTTTACGGCTACTCGCACATCAAACCGACACTTTTTGAGTTTGCGGGGCTTGCGGAAGGCGGACTTCCCGACAAGAATAAATTTGTCAACGTCATCAAGGACACGCTGCGCGCTTGCGGGCTTATGGAAAGCGTGACGTATTCGTTCACGTCTCCTAAATTCGCAACGCTCTTGAATCTCGACGAAAACGACAAGGCAAGAGACGCGATCCGCCTCAAAAATCCGCTCGGCGAGGCACTCAGCGTAATGCGCACGACGCTCGCTCACAGCATGATCGAAACGCTCGTTTACAACATCACGCACTTCAACAAGAGCGCAAAATTGTTTGAGGTTGCAAAAGTGTATCTTCCAAAGAGTTTGCCGCTTGAAGAATTGCCCGTCGAAGAACAAAGACTTTGCATCGGCGAATATGGCGACGGCATCGACTTCTTCACGATCAAGGGCGCAATCGAACAGACGTTCGGCGCACTGCACATCGACGTCAAATACGCAAGAGCAAACAACCCCTTCCTGCATCCCGGAAGAAGCGCGGAAGTGTTCGTTCAAGGAAAGAGCGTGGGATATTTCGGCGAATTGCATCCCGACGTTCAAAAAAATTACGGAGTCGAAAACACGAGAATCTATATCGCGGAAATTTCGATTGACGGCATTTTTGACAAGAAATCCCTCGAAAAGAGCAAATGCAAGCCGTTTGGAAAATTCCCGAATATCGAGCGCGATCTTGCGGTCGTCGTCGACGATAGCGTGCTTTGCCAAGATCTTATTGATTGCGTGAATAACGCAAAAATCAAATTCTTGCAAAGCGTCAACGTGTTTGACGAATACAAGAGCGAACAAATCGGCAAAGATAAGAAGAGCGTTGCTATGAGTTTTGAGTTTTCTTCGCTCGAGCGCACGCTTACGGACGACGAAATCGCAACCGAAATGGCAAGAATATTGTC
>CAVABL010000137.1:0-3463 GCA_963586735.1 Firmicutes bacterium TM09-10 | reverse complement strand
GTACGCGCCGACAGTCTTGCCTTCCGTTCTCTTGATTGTGAGGAGCGAATACACGTCTTCATTGTATGCCATACTATCGCCTTTTTCAATCGTCACGGTAAATGCGGAATCGTCATTGCCGTACACGCTTGTTGCATTATTGACGAGCACCGTTATCGGTCTTGCTTTGATTTCGTATGCGTTTTCTTCACCGGTGAATGTCACAGTATAGTTGTCGCTCGTGCAAGAACCTTTGATGCTGTATTTGCCTGCGTTGACGGGTGTAATATCTTTGCCTTCCGCATCGACGAATGCGAGCGAGATGATGTTTGCGAGCTCGTCGCCGGATGCCAATTGCGTTTCGCTTGTCACGGACGGAGCCAACTTTGAAACTGTTGCAGTTTCGCCGTACGTGCTCGAAGCGGTGCCGACATTGACGGTGATGTTTCTCGTGGTGATCGTATACGTGCCGTGGTTGTTAGTCGGGTTTTCGCCCGTGAACGTGACTTTGTAAAAATATGTGCCAACGTTGCCGGTGATCTTGCCGGTGATGTTGTAAGTGCCGACATTCGATGTTTTTGTGGCGTTTGTTTCAAGCGTCACGTCGAGTGAGTCTTCGCTGTCGTTGTTCACAAGTTCTGTAACTTTCCAAGTGAGATCCTCAAGAGAATCGCCGTAAATGCTCGTTTTGTTGTCGATTGTGACGGTGATTGCTTTTTTCGATGCGGAGCAGGATGTCGTGACGGAGTAAGACTTGCCGCCGTACGTGCCTGCATACGTTGCGGTTGCCATGACTTGAGAGTTTTCCCACTTCCAGCCGTCGAGCGTTGCGGTGATTGCGACCGCCTCATCCGAGTTGCCGATTGTCGCGGTTGTGCCGTTGACGTAGGTGACTGTGACGTTGACGGATTCATCGCCGTAGGTGATTTGCGCGTCGCCCTTAATCGTGATTTCCTTGACGATTTGACCTGCAAACTCATCCGACGCATTGTTGGCTCCAAGGTATGCTTTGATTGCGTTCAATTCATCTGCCGTGATGCCGCTCTTTGTGATGAGCGTGTTGTACGATGTGAACAGTATTGTTGCCGTGCCGACAATATCATCACTGCTTGCGAGGTTCGTCACGCCGTCGATATACTCTGCCACGTCCTTTCCGTAGACCGTGAGGTCTGCAGAGAGCGCATTGATATATTTGTTTGTGAGCGAAACGTCCTTTGAGATGTACACGCCGGTGAGAGTGCTTTCAACAAAGCTCAAGTCGAGCGTATCCGTTTTGTCTGTTCCGTAGAACGACACGATTGCGTTGAGCGTGAAATCGGTTGCGATGTTTCCGTCCTTGCCATACACGCGCACGTAATTATTGTTTGCGTCAAGCTTGACGTCGCTCGCAACTTCTTTGAGGGTTTGCACGCCGCCTTGCGTGAGGTCGAGCGTATGTTTCTTCACCGCCGTATACACGCCTGTCGTGAAATAGTCCCACGCCTCGCTTGCGCTTGAAAGTTGGATGTTTTCGATGACGAACTTGCCGTCCTCGTCTGTCTGATACGTTGTGCCGTCGACGGTGACCGTGCTGAACGTGACTTGCACACCGCTTTGTGCGGCATTGATGTAGAACGTAAGCGTTGCGACATACTTCTCGCCGTTCCATTCAAGGAATCTGCCCTGCATTGCCTGATCGAGCGTGACCGTAAGGTTGTCCATGCGAGAAGCCGATTCGGCAGTGAACGTATTGAGCATAAACGTATCTTCTGCAAACGCCTTGTAAGTCGTGTTCTTTTCAAGTTGAACAAACTCGTTCACGCCGAACACTCTGCCGCTCATCACAAACGTTGTGAGGTTGTCCTCACCTCCGTCCTTGCAGCCATCCGTTATGGTCTGTGTTCCGACCGTTGCGTTTTCACCGACGACGATCGTTCCGCTCGTTCCGCTCGTTTGAGCGACGCCTGCAAACGTGCCGTTGATGTTGAGCGTGCCGTTGACGATGAGCATGCCGCTCGTTGCAAAGTCGTTTGCTTTCAACACATCCGCTTGCGGATATTGTTTGCCGCTCTTTGCCGCTTGAATAAGTCCGTCATACACGAAAAGTGCGCCTGTGCTTTGCACGTCGATTGTGCCGCCATCCTCGATGGTCACCACCGCGCCGGGCATAATCTTGTATTTTTGAGCAATCGTCACCGTTGCTCCGCTCTTTATGTTGAAATTGTAGGTGTACGGAATTGCAAGCACCATGCTCGAACTGCCGTAGCCTTGCAAATAGAACTCGCCTGCGGTGATGTTGCCGTAAACGTCGATTGTCGTCAAACCGCTGTCATTGAGATAGATATTGCCGACTCGTTGTTTTGCTGCTTTTTCTCCGTTGTAAGAGATTTCGAGACGACTTCCGCTCGCAAGCCAGATAAGCGATCCGACTGCGCCTTTGATATTTTTATTCTCGATCTTGTCAACAAGCACAACGTCCTGAGTGTGAATGCTGGCATAGAAGTAAAGAGCAGAAGCACCGACGATTTTTCCGCCGTAATGAACGATTTGTTTGCATTCGACATTGACGGTGGCAAATTGCACGAACGGGAATTGATTTGCATAATACAACGCGTCCGTGTTCATGCCGCCGGAGTAATTGTTGACGATGAAAGGTTGGCGAAGCGTTGCGCCGTTGTTTAATATGATGCTGCCCGAGCCTGTGATTCTGCCCAAAACGTTCATATAACCGCCGTCGTTCACTTCAATATCTCCGTCGTTCACGATTTGCGAATAATCCGCAACCGTCATACCTTGCGATGTTTGATCCTTTGTGTGCTGAATTGCGCCCAATATCAGTTTGCCGTTGACGGTGAGTTTCACGCCTCTTGCTATCGTCAATGTAAGATACGGGGTGAGTCCTCTGCCCCAACTGTTTCTTTCATAGCGCTCCGTGCCCCTCGCATAACCCGTTGTATCTGTCGCCGAATAAGGAATCAACAATGTCACGCCGCTCGGGATAGTCAAGTCTTCTGTTATCGAAACGTTGTAAAGCAATCTGACCGTCTCTCCGCTTTGCGCATCCGCCAACGCGCCTACAAGAGATTCATACTTCACATCGCCCACTTGAGCGATTTTGATTTTTTCGACTTTGGCTTTTATGGCTCCTTTTGGCAAATAATCGGTTTCCCATTCTTGGTCTGAACCGACCACAACATCGTCAACCGTCCAACCATAGAATGCATAAGCCTTGTCCACAACAACAACTCGGAGTGTAATCGGGAACGAGTCTACACTCGTGCCTGTTGTCAATGTCGTGCCTGCACTGTCGGTCGCAGTGATGTGCGCAACAGTTTTGCCGTCAACGGTGACCGTGTTTTCGTAATCGATAATGCCGCCGATTTTGAATCGGAAAACGCCCTGAACGGCGTCGCCTTCCTGCGTCGTTGTCGGTTTTGTCGGCATCGTTACTGTCGAATAGGACGTCAGTTTCCCATACGGAGACGTGTACGTATACACGAAATAG
>CAVABL010000136.1:0-3478 GCA_963586735.1 Firmicutes bacterium TM09-10 | reverse complement strand
CTCTTTCATGAAGGTTTCGGGATTCATGACGTGGAATGAATATTCGCCGTGACCTGCAATGCGAATCATTCCGAAGTCCTTATCGCGCATCATGACGGGGTTTGGCGTGCCCCACTTCATCTGCGTGAATCTGCGCAAACTCACGAAATAGACGTCGATTTGTTTTGGGTTTTCAAAGGCGTATTTCCAGTTTGCGAGCGCGGTCAACACGGGCGTCGAACCCTCTTCGAGTTTATAGTTACCCTCCGTGAAGATGTCGCAAACGCTGCCTCTGTAGACGAATATTGCCGCTTGCGAAGGACGAACGATGAGTTCCGACCCCTTCATAATGGCATATCTGTCGTCGTATTCAAATTTGTGAACTATGGTATTTTGAGAAGTATCTTCCCAACCGATGACTTTCAAAAGTTGTCTTTTAATAAGGCCCATAAGCACCTCCGAGTTTCTTTTTTACTTTTTTATTATATCACAAGCCCCGATATTTTCAATAAAAATTTGCCATATGCCCATAGATTATGCAAGATTATGCAAAAAAAGCAACGAAAGCGCACAAAAACGTTGCAAATTTCGCGCTTAAAAAACGAACGCACGTTTGAGCAAATCTTTGGCAACCGTGTTTTTCAGACGATTTTGACTTTTAAGGCAACGAAAAAGCCCCGCTCGTCGCGAGGCTTTTTGCATACGTTTTCGGATTTTATCCGTTTATCGTAAACTCCCCGATATTTGACACTACCTGATACGCAGGAATGACTTGTCCTTTTGCCACTATGACATCACCGCCGCTCTTCCAATCTTCCGTTGCGATTTGCGTTGTGACGAGCGTGCTGTTGTTGTCAATGACGGTACCCACTGCCGCGCAGAGTTTGTAGACGATCTTGCGATCCGAAGACGTCGGAAGCGCAAACGTTCCGCTTGTCGAGGCAAACGTCACCGAATAACTTGCAAGCAGTTGCGACTTGTTCGACGACGAGTACACGTACGCCTTGCCAAACCACACCACGTTGACGCTCTGTCCGTCAACCTTTGTCGTCGTATAAAGAGTCGTGCCGCTATAAAGACTGCCCACGTTTTCGTCCGGAGCCAGTGTCGAATTGATTTGCTCGATAGGCACTGTGACGCGCTCTTGGTCTGCGAGTTGAACGGTTGCGTTCTTGCCGTCCGCAGTCGTCTTGATTCCGCTTGACGTGACGGTGTAGGTCATGTCGGCAGGCATCGAAACGATTGCGTAATAGAAGTTGATGTTTTCGTTTGCCGCCGCGTTATACACCTCGTTGCCGTCCGTTCCGACTTTGACTTTCCCTGTTGCCGCGTCGTATTCGGGAGTTGAAACGGTGAACGTCGCAACGTAAGAATACGGCAACTCCAATCTGGAAGGACTGTTCGGATCGAGTTTAAACGACACTTCTGCCACACTGTTCGACACGCTCGAAGTGTAAACCTCCGTCGTTTTAAAGCCGCTTGACTCCGCCTCTGCGGACGTGAGGTTGTTGACGAGCATCTTCTTGACGAGGAACGGAATCTTGTACGATTGCACTGTTCCGTCAATGCCGATGAGTTTTGCGGTGACGTAAATCACGCCGCCGTTGTAAGTCGGTCTGAACTCGTCGTAACTCCACACGAGCAGATGCGACGCATTTGTGGTCGAATAAGTCGTCGCTGCCGTTACGTACTCACCGTCTTCATTCACGTCGCCGGTGCGCTCGTTGAATTTGAGCGACGTGGGCATCGTCGGTTTGACGTATTCGTACGGATTGATATAGGTCTTTGTCTCTGCAAGAGCGTAACCCGTCAATTTTGCAAGTTCGCTGTCGTCCGCTATGCTCGTGACGCTTCTGTCTTTCACCTTGACGGTGAATGCGATGCGTTGCGGGCCGATCTCGTTGACTTTATCGTTTGTCATGTTGAAATCGTATCTGTTTGCATAGTTGACGATTGCGTACGCCGTGTATGTTCCTCCCGCATAAGTCACGTTGACGCCGCCGAAGTCCCATGCAACCGTTACGGTCGTGGTTGAGCCGTCTGCCAACGTGATCTCGAGGCTCGTCGGGAAGTTGACGTAATCTCTGTTGAGTTCCGTTTCAGACAATACGATGTACTTGCCGTTGACGAGTTTATAGTTGCCGTCAAGGTTGTTCTTGACGTAGCCGCTCGTTGCCGTTGACGATTCTTCGTAACGGTCGCCGCTGTAACCCGTCTTTCTTGCAAAGATATTTGCGCTCGTGTCCGCATACGGATCGATGACGAACGCATTTGACGTCTTGTCGTAATACTTGCCGCCGTCGTCGCCGACAATCGCCGCACTGCTCACTCTGCTGTTCGTGATATGAACGGTGACGTCGACGTCCGTGCTTGCGCCGTTGCCCTCGACGTTGCTCGTGAGCGTTGCAACGACCGCAACGTTTCCGCCTCTATACGTGTATGTGACGTCTTGCGCGTTCCAACTTGCAGCAAGTTTTTGCGTCGTCACGTAGATGAGGATATACAAATCTTTGCCGTCTTCGGACTTGTACGTCGTATGCGCGCTATTGTAGGTCACATCGCCTTCGTACAAGACGTAATTCTTCGTGTCCGCGTTGTAGGTGTAGAACTTGACGCCCGTGTAAGAGCCTTCTTGTCCCTTTGCCTTGAACGCGTCGCCGCTCACGCCGTAAACGGTGTAAATTCCGCAGTTTTCGCTGTCGCCGTCAATGCCGTGACGTTTCGTGTACACGCTCGAATAGGTGTAGTTGCCTGCGATTGCGGTGTTTTCTCTGCCGTCCGTCCACCAAGACTCTGCCTTGATGAATTGTGCGCCGATGTAGAACACCGCTTCTTTTGCATAACCGTCGACGTTGTAAACGCAATCGGTGCTGTCGCTCGTCGTATAAACGTTCTTGACGTTCTTGTACGAGCCGACGGACATATCTTTGTAGGCAAGGTCGCTGTTGGTGAGCGTAACCTTGGACACGCGGATCTTGATCGTCATCTCGAACGACGGCATGACTTCAAATGTCTTTTCTTCGCTGTTCCACACGTGGACAGTCATCTTTCTCTCGAGCGTTGCCGTGAGTCCGGTGAGGTCGCTTGCGGTCGGAGCGTTGTCGTATGTGATGTAATATTCGCACACGTCGTCGTTTGCAAACGTGAGTTTCATATGGTGCGGCAATCTTGCCTCGCCTGCGTATGCAAAGTGGTTGTAATAGACGTACTCTTCGGGCATACCCGTCGTCTTGTTGTAGACGATGTCGATGTATCTGCCGTCAGCGGCGTCATCCGTCACGCCGATCATCGTGTCCGTTATCGTCGAATACTTGCTCGTATCGGAGTAGAGATATTTGAGTCCCGTGTTATCGAGTTCGAGTTCTGCGTCCTTGATCGTACGATCGAACACGACGACTGGGATGTTGATGCGTTGTTTTGCAAGCAAGTATCTCGTCACGTCGCTCGGCAATTCGGTTTGTTTCGTATATTCGAGATATTTCTCGACAGTGACGTACGC
>CAVABL010000135.1:0-3488 GCA_963586735.1 Firmicutes bacterium TM09-10 | reverse complement strand
ATCGCAACCCAATCTTTTGCCACGGTCAAATCCTTCGCGATATGCCATTTTTATGTTTACGTTTATGTTCGCGTCACCCTTTTGAACTTAAATCGGCATACGACATCCGCCTTTTATAGATGTTGCACTTGAATTATAATTCCCCGAACACAAAAACCACGGCTTTTGCCGTGGTTTTCAATCTGCCAAAATTCTTGAATTTACTCTGCGTCCGTGAGATAATCGCGGCAAGCGTCTTCGAGCGCTCTGCAAATTGCAAATGCGTCTTCGAGGTCTTTTCCTCTGACCATAACGCCGTGATGTGCCATAAAGCACGCCGGTGCGTTGCCGATTGCTTCGGACACGTTTTTCACAAGTCCCTTCGTGCCGGGGAGTGCCGCTTTTGCGCAAGGAATTTCGTTGCCGAGAATCTCGCGATACTTTTCCGGCACGGGCATCGACTTACCCATTGCCGCGAGGATGCATCCGTAGAACGGATGAGTGTGTATGGTTGCGTTGACGTTTGCGTCGCCTTTGAGAAGCACGGCGTGAATACCCTTTTCGCTGGTTGCCTTGTTCGTACCCGTCCATTCGAGCGTTTCCATATCGACCTTTGCCATTTGCTCGGGTTGGAGCATGACGTAATCGAGTCCCGACGGAGTTGCGAGCATAAACTTGTCGTCAAGTTTGACGGCGATATTGCCCCATGTGCCTTGAACGAGGTTTTCGTCAAGAAGTTTGACGCCCGCGTCCTTGATGTCTTGCGCGACTTTCTTTTCAAGGTCGGAAATGACTGCGGTTTGTTTTTCTTCCTGCTTATCCTCTTCACCGCTTTCCGCCGCTTTTTGCTGTTTTTGGTTGGCCTTTGAATATTTGAGTTTGAACACGACGTGTTCGAGCAGTGCGTTGAATGCGCTCATATGTTGAGTGCCGCCCTTGCTTTCGGCAAGAATCTCGGCGTTGCACGCCTTGTCAAGCACGAGAGTCGCCGTGAACACTTCGTCAAGCGTACGTCCCGTGACTACTGCGCCGGCCTCGGGAAGCAAACAGCAGTTGCGTTGTCCCGAAAGCGCCGAAACGACGTCGGACGCAACGTTCTTTTGTGCGCACTTGATTGACATGCCGCAAACTTGCGCCATATCGTCGAGAATAGGCATGAGAGTCTTTCTCTTCTTTGAAAATTCGACGATGCTGTCGCTGTCAACGATTGCCGCCGCGCTCGCGTTTTTATCCTGACGGATGGCGCAGAACAAAATCACCGCTGCCGCGCGGAAGTTACCCTCGAGCGTTTCGATGTTCTTGTCGTTGACAAAAGTCAAATTTTCTTCTTTGACGTCGGAATAATCGATTCTCGGATTCGTGATGACGATGCCGTCACCGTCCTTGACTGCGATGTAACCGCTTTGCAAATATTTCTTTTGCGCAAGCATACTTGCGTACTTGCTGATGTTTGCAACAATCAATTCGTTCATACTAATCTCCTGACTCTGCCGTGCAAACGCACACGCGCAGTTATTATTGCTATGTCAATATTATATCAAACGCGCAAAAAAATCAAGTTTAATTTTGCGCAATATTGCGGCTTTCAAACCGACAAATCTCTCGATTTTGCCGCAAAGACGAAAGTTCGCACGAAACGGCAAAACGTTTGAGCGCAATTCGCCTTTAATAGATTGCAACACAAGCGAGTTTTCTGACAAGGAAAACGGACTTCGCCCGAATCCGAATATTCGCAAATTGCAAGACCTTCGATGTGCAATTCCCTTTTTACGGACTGCAAAGCAAAGTTTCGCGCTCTGCCTTGCAAGCGGTCAGCCGGATTACATTTTGATTTTTCGTCCCGAAAAAAAATCGGCGCACGTTTGTGCGCCGACGTTTTTTCACTTAGTGAGGTTTCTTTTCAAATCTTGCGTTGTCTTCGCACTTGACAACCGTCTTGAACACGTTTTCAAAGCGACTGAGTGCTTCGTCGATGATCTCGTCGGTGTCTGCCATAGAGGTGTACAAACGGCTTCCCGCGAGAGTGACGATTCCGTTTGCCATATACGCTGCGCCCATTTGCTCCATTGCGACCTTTCTTCTGAGCATTTCGGGTTTCTTTTTGAGCATCGGGATGATTGAGCCGAGCAAGCACATATTCGAGAAATCGTAGCTCATTGCACCCGTGCACTCGAGGTGAACGATTGAGCCTTGGTTATAAACGACGTACGGAAGATTGTATTTCTTCACGAGAGCTTTCAATCCGTTTGCAAGACGGTCGCCCGCTTTGCCTGCAACTTCACAAGCGTTGTTCTTTTCGATTTCGCAAATTGCGAGGTATCCTGCATATGAGCTGAGCGGGTTTGCAGCGAGCGTGCCGCCGACGTACGCTTTCTTGCCCATGCCCGCAAGACCTGCTGCCATGAGGCTGACGTACTCTTTCTTGCCGCCCACGCCGCCTGCCGACGGATAACCGCCTGCGACGATCTTTCCGAAGACGGTGAGATCGGGATACATATCTCTGCCTGTACCTTGACGTTTGAATTTGACGACTTTGCCGTTTTCGATCTTCTTGTCGTCGATCATCCAAGGTTTGCCGTTGAGGAACACGGGTTTGTTGTCGACTTTGTAGCCGTAGTTCTCGTCAAAGAAGTAACCTGCTGCGCCGTGGATGCCCACTCTGAAGCCGGTGACGACTTCGTCGAAGATGAAGAGCGCGCCGTATTTCTTTGCAAGGATTCTCGCTTTGAGGTTGTAATCGATATCGATAGGACGCGTGCCGGATTCCGGACCGACGGGTTCAACGATGACCGCCGCCGTACCGCCGCGAAGTGTGTTCTTTTTGAGCATCTTTTCGAGCATTGCGATGTCGTTGGGGCGAACTTCGTCCGTCGTGCGATAGCAACCGGGGATGCCGTGCGATTCAAGGAATTGACGGCTTCCGGGGATCTTCAAACCGTAAACCATTTGATCCGACCAGCCGTGATATGCGCCGCCGACTTTGATGACGCGTTTGTTTTTGGTTGCGCAACGTGCAACGCGGATTGCCGCCATGACGGATTCCGTGCCCGAGCCGAGCATACGGAACATTTCGCAAGCAGGCATCAACTCGCTGATCTTTTTTGCAAGAAGGAGCTCGCCCTCATGGAAAAGACCGGTGACAGGACCGCAGTTGTTGAGGAGATCGAACACTTTTTCTCTGACTGCCGGGAAGTTGCTGCCGAGGATCGTCGGACCGCCTGCTTGAAGGAAGTCGATATATTGGTTGCCGTCGCGATCGACAAGATATGCGCCTTCGGCCTTCTCCATGCACATTGGGAACGGGAAGTTGAATGCGAGGTTGTGTTGAACGCCGCCCGGGATGTACTTCTTTGCTTCGGTCGTAATCTCTTTTGACTTTGCGCACTTTGTGTCGAAATGATTAAGAATTTGTTTGAGAGCGTCTTCCGATACGCAATAGATCGGTTGATCCGTCAAATTTTTCAATTCTTGGTTGATTTGCTTTGCATCTTGCCATTTGGAAATGCCAT
>CAVABL010000134.1:0-3490 GCA_963586735.1 Firmicutes bacterium TM09-10 | reverse complement strand
TTTTTCTTTCAAATTCAAGGGTTGTAGGCTCGCCGTGACCGGGCAAAATAGTGTAGTTCCCGTCAAGTGAAAAAAGTTTGTTGACAATTGAATTTTTGAGGTCTTTTGCGTTTCCGTCATAAAAGTCGGTGCGCCCGCACGACGTAAAAAATAGCGTATCGCCGACAAAAATCTTGTTGCCGACAATGTAGCACACACTGCCTTTCGAGTGCCCGGGAGTGTGAATGACTTTGATGTCGAGCTCGGCGATTTTAAGATTTTCGCCGCCCTTCAAAAGCACGTCCGGCACAAACTTTTCGGGATTTACGCCCATTGAAAACCCCATATTTTTGTACGATCCGATCTTTTCGAGTTCGCCACGGTGCAAAAATACGGCTGGCGCGTTTTGAGGTTCTTTACCAGCATTGCTTGCAAGAGAGCAAAGTTCCGCCACACCGCCGATGTGATCGAAATGAGCGTGAGTGAGCAAAATTGCCTCAATCTTTGCCTTGTTTTTTTTGAAAATATCAAAAATATCTTTTGCGTTCCCGCCTGGATCTACCACAAACCCATCTTTGCCGTTCAGAACGACGTACGTGTTCACGTCAAGCGGACCCGTATAAATATGCAAAAAAATCGGATTCGTCATCTTCTCACCTCAATCACGCCCTCAACCGTCTTGAGTTGTCTGACGAGTTCCTCGAGTTCGCTCGCTTTTGTGATTTGCACTGTGACGACGATTTCCGCGATGCCTGCTTTTTCGTCGACTCTGACGTTTGCCGCCGATATGCCAAGCCTTGCATTTGCGATATGAGCGGTAATTTGGGCAAGCAAACCGCCCCTGTTTTCGCACAAAAGTGTGAGCGTTGCGTTGAATCTTTCCTCGCCGTCGCTGTCCCAACTTGCCTGGATGAGTCTTTCGTCCTCCATCCCCTTGACGTTCGGGCAGTCCTTTCTATGTATAGACACGCCCCTTCCGCGCGAGATATATCCGATTATATCGTCACCGGGGACGGGTGAGCAACACTGCGCCATACGCACCGTAAAGTTGGCGTTGCCGTTAACGAGAACGCCGCTTTTTGAGTGTTTTCTTGGTTTCTGCTCGGTGATAGGAATATTTGAGATTTCCTCGATTTGAACGGAATGGTCCTCTTTTTTGAAGTCTTGAATGATTTTTGTCAACACCTGACTCGTCGTAAGACCGCCAAAACCGACGGCGGCGTACAAGTCGTCTTCACTACTTAGCGCATGGCGTTGCAAAAGGCTTGCGAGGATATCGGGCGTGAATATATCCGCCAACGCATACCCTCTACGTTTTGCCTCTTTTTCGAGCATTTCCTTGCCGCGCGCAATGTTTTCATCCTTCTTCTCCTTCTTAAAGTATGCGCGGATTTTCGAGCGTGCCGATGCCGTATGCACGTATTTGAGCCAGTCAAGACTAGGTCCTTTCGACGCATTTGACGTCACAATCTCAACTATATCGCCGTTTTGAAGTTTCGTTGAAAGCGGCACCATACGCTTGTTGACTTTCGCGCCGACACACTTGTTGCCGATTGCGGAATGAATTTTGTATGCAAGGTCGAGAGGCGTCGAGCCGACGGGCAAATCGAACACGTCTCCCTTTGGAGTGAACACGAAAACCTCGTCGTCAAAGACGTTGATTTTGACAGCGTCCATAAACTCTTTTGCGCCGTCGATGTCCTTTTGAGCGTCCATCACTTCGCGAAGCCAACGCACCTTGCTGTCGAGTTCGCTGTCTTTGCCGGTTGTGCCTTCCTTATATTTCCAATGCGCTGCAACACCGTATTCGGCGACTTTGTGCATTTCATAGGTTCGTATTTGAATCTCGAACGTTTCATTAAACTGCGTGACGACGGTCGTATGCAAGGACTGATAGTTGTTTGCCTTTGGCATTGCAATATAGTCCTTAAAACGTCCGGGCATCGGTTTCCACATCGTGTGGATTTCACCGAGCATCGTGTAGCAATCTTTGACAGTATCCACGATGATTCTCACTGCGAGCAAGTCGTAAATCTGGTCGATGTCGATATGCAGATTGTGCATCTTCTTGTAGACGGAGTAAAAGTGTTTCGGTCTGCCGTTCACTTCGCCGTGGATGCCCATTTCTTTGAGTTTTTCCTCAATTTGCTTGCATATAGCGTTCAAAAAGACTTGTCTTTCGGACTTCTTTTTTGCAATATTTTCTGCGATATACTTATATTCTGCCGGCAACAAATACTTCATTGCGAGGTCTTCGAGTTCACATTTGAAGAAGGAAATACCGAGCCTACCCGCAAGCGGAGCGTATATATCCAGCGTTTCCTTTGCGATACGCTTTTGTTTTTCCTCGGGAAGATATTGAAGCGATCGCATATTGTGCAATCGGTCTGCGAGTTTGATGATAATCACTCGCAAGTCCTTTGCCATAGCCACGAAAATTTTTCTAAAATTTTCCGCCTGCGCTTCCTCTCTGTTAACAAATTGCAGTTTGTCTAATTTTGTCACGCCCTCGACGAGTTCGCAAATTTCGTCGCCGAACTGCTCGCGAAGTTCGTCGTAAGTAACGGACGTATCTTCCAAAACGTCATGCAAAAACGCGGCGATGACCGTTGACGAGTCAAAGCCGAAATCTGCAAGAATCTCAACGACGGCGCAGGGATGGATAAAGTAATCCTCCCCCGAACTTCTCTTTTGTCCGCGGTGAGCGTTCTCGGCGAAATCGTGCGCTTTTTTTATTTCCGCATAATTCGTCGGATAGGTTTTTCTGAGTTTAACAAGCAATTCGTCCATATATATCACTCTCGGCATTATGCCGACAATTGAATATTATACTTTAAAAAACGACACATTGCAATATGCCGTGACGCCGAAACGCAAAATTTTTTATTCGTGTTCGACGTTGCGGTATGCAACGCTATCGTCAAGGTTGACTGATTTTGCCGATATTTGAGCAAAACCTTTTTCATTAATTCTGACAGTCCCCAATTCGTCAAAGATTTTGAGCGCAAGCATAAATGTGCTTTTACTCACCTTGAACCCCGAGCAAACTGCAATGTACGTTCTGTGCGGATTTGACAATTTGCTCGTTCTGCGCGTCACGTTGACGAGTTCCTTGTACACCTTTCGCAAAACGTCCTTTGACACGGACATCTTTTTTGCCGAGCAATCGCCGAGGGCAAAAACCTCATTCGATTCTTTTTGGAGTTTTGCAAGATAACCCTCGCACAGCGGATGACCGCACAAGACTATTCTCTTGAAAAAGGAAAAATCGAAACATTGAGCGGGACACACTACGACGCAGTTTTCGGGATTGAGGCAACGAGGCGTCGCAATGAGCAGAGGCAATGCCTTCACGCGCGCGCTTTGAGCGCAAACGTTTTGATATTCTTCCTTTGAAAAACAAACGATTGCCGTCCCAAACGGCTTTTCAAGCCACTCATCCACGCACTTTAAGTCGGTTTTTTGCAAATTCGCGTTGCCCTCGCATGAAAGTTGATGCAAGTTCATACAC
>CAVABL010000133.1:0-3514 GCA_963586735.1 Firmicutes bacterium TM09-10 | reverse complement strand
CTTTTCCGTCTGCGCCTTTGACAAATCGCATCAAATCCGATTTGTCGGCATGTTGTTTGCAAACGATACATCTTCGGGTGTTTTTGGGATTGGACATTTTATTCTCCTTGAACGTCCTGCTCGTCAACTTTGAGCGAAGAATAGGGTTTAACGTCTATCTTCCAGCCGGTAAGTTTTGCCGCAAGACGTGCGTTTTGACCGCTTCTGCCGATTGCAAGCGAGAGTTTCTCGTCCGGGACGATGACTTTTGCGTTTTTCTCTTCCTCGTTGATGGAAACCATAAGCACTTGTGCGGGCGAAAGCGCGCGAGCGATGTATTCGATTGGATCCTCGCAATATTCGATGACGTCGATCTTTTCGCCGCCGAGCTCTGCAACAACTGCGTTGACTCTCACGCCCTTGTTGCCGATGCAACTTCCGACTGCGTCGACGTTGGGATCTTCGCTCGACACGGAGAGTTTTGTGCGGAAACCTGCCTCGCGGACGATGCTGTTGATTTTCACAAGCCCTGCCTTGATTTCGGGCACTTCAAGTTCAAACAATCTGCGAACAAAACCTGCAGAACTTCTCGAAACGACGACTTGCGCACCGTGTAAACCGTCACGAATCTTTTTGACGTAAACTTTGATGACGTCGTTGACGTTGTACGTTTCGGTGGGGACTTGGTCTTGTTGCATCATCACGCCTTCCATTTGTGTGCCGGTGATTTCAACGTAGACGGTGTTGCCTTCCTTTCTTCTGACGATTGCACTGAGGATTTCGCCGGTGCGCTCGCTCATTTCGCTGAGAACGAGTTCCTTTTTGTAGTCGTTGATGCGTTGCAAAATGACTTGTTTTGCCGTTTGCGCCGCAATACGCGAAAAGTCCTTCGGTGTGATGTCTTCGATGACGACGTCGCCGAGTTTGTATTTTTTGTCGATGTCCTGTGCGTCCTCGAGCGAGATTTGAGATTCCTCATCCTCGACCTCATCAACGACGAGCTTGTGTGCGTACACTTTGTAGGTCATTTTTTCCTCGTTTAAACGAACGGAAATTTGACTTGCAAAGCCGTATTCCTTTTTGTACGCAGACACCAAACCTGCCTCGATCGATTCAATCATAGACTCTTTGGGAATGCGTTGTTCCTTTTCAAGATCGTCCAATGCTTGAAAGAACTCTTTGTTCATCATTGTTGTGTCCTCCTAAAACCTGATGTACGGTTGTACTTTGGTCAATAAATTTCTTTGTATTTTTGTTTCCTTGGGATTTTTTCCGTTGGATTTTATCACTATATATTCGTCGTCGAAACTCAAAAGCGTGCCGTGCGACTTCTTTTTGTTTGAATCAAAAAATTCAATCTCTGTGTCAAGCGCGCGACGAAAATCGTCGTTTGTGACAATCTTCCTGTCAAGCCCTTGCGACGATACGTTGAGGATGTAATCGTCGTCAAATTCGTCGTCAATCGAGTCGAGTTTTGCAGAAAGCACGTTGTGCACCGTTTCACAATCGTCAAGGTCTACGCCTGCTTTTTTCCATATTAACGCCTCGACGGTAAGTTTGCCGTATTGAGTGTAAAAAGCGACGTCGACAAGTTCTGTGCCGCCACCAACTTCACTCACGGATTCAAGCGCAAGATTCTTCACTTTTTCACGCAATTGCTCGGATATTTCCTTTGCCATAAGCACCTCTTTTCACTTAAGCAGCCCTTCTAAAACAAAGAGTGAGCCGACGCTCACTCTAGTAAAGGTTTTACTATAGTGTCTAAATACTATCATATAAAAAAAAGTATTGCAAGTGTTTCGCTAAATATTAAGTATATATTTTTGGCGAATTTTGGCAATCGGTAGGCAAAATTCAAGCGAAGCGTTGCACATCGACTGCTAAAACAAGCACGAAATCCAAACTCGAACGACAGCGCCACAACGGCGTTCTGCGAAAACGGCAATCAAGCGTATATATTAACGAACGAAAAATGCGTTACATTCGCTTTGAAATTTCCTGCAGCGCACCGAAGGTCGCATAAACGTCGCTCATTGCGCGATGAGCGTTTTCGTGTGAAATTCCGTACGCTTTCGATATGGTTTCGAGCTTGCAATTCGGCAATTCCGTGAGATATTTTCTCGCAAGCAAAAGCGTGTCGCAAAGTTCGTTGTCAAAACTGTAGCCCATCTTTTCGCCGATTCGAGAAATAATCGGATAATCGTAACCTGCAATGTTATGCCCGCAAAGAATGCTGCCTTGAGCAAATTTGAAAAAGTCGGGCATAACGTTTTCGATGCTCGGAGCGTCAAGCACCATTGAGTTTGAAATGTGCGTTATGTTCGTTATTTCCTCCGAAATGCTCGCAAGAGGTTTAACGAGAGATTGGAAAGTTTCGCTCGGAATTCCGTCGACCACTTTGAGAGCGGCAAGTTCGATAATTTCGGCAATCTCCGTTTTCAAATCGGTCGTTTCGAGGTCAAAAATAACAAAAGTCTTGCCTTTGAAATAATCGTTTGTTGCCTGCAACGGTTTTTCAATATCTAACAGTGTTTTTTGAGTTGTGTCAACGTATTTTTGAGGATGTACGGTGACATATTTTTCGGGTGCGGGTTTGACGGATCTGAGTTGAATGTTTGAAAAATCAATGTCTCCTTCAAACATTGCGTTGACCTGAAAAGACCATGCTCCCGAGTATTGCGACCATGTGACTTTGCCCATGCAAACAACTTGAGTTTGGTCATTGAGGGCGACGATTTTGTCGGCGTCTTCTTCTTTTGAAACGAAACTCACACATCCTATTTTTCCCGTCGTATCGTCAAGAGAAAACTTGACAAACGACAACGTTTCCGGACCGGTTTTTGCATCGTCGGGATTGTATTTTTTGTTTTTGTAAGATTTTTTTTCGATTTGAGAGATTTTTCCGCACAAAACAATGTTGTCGCAAACACCTTTGACATCGATTATGTAGTTGGGCATTTGCGAAATTCCGTCGATTTTGCCCCTCGAATAGACTTTTGCGCCCACCCTTGCGTTCACGAGACGAAGCGAAGCGTCCGTGTGTGTCGTGGTGTCGAGATGAATGTTCAAATCCTCGACTTTCGTCGCGTTAAAAATGTCCTCTTCAACGACGATGTCAATGTGTTGATTGAAAGAACAATCGAGATAATCTTCAAGACGCGCAAGCAAATCGCCCGCAGTCAAAAGTTTATATGTGGGCGTATCGAGAACGAATTTCACGTCGATGTCGCTGTCACCGACCTCGATTTTCAACGTGTCTTCGTTGATGCGTCTGAATATCAACTGATTTGAACGATTGAAAAATTCGGAAATTTTGTTTTTGACAACATTGTTGTCCGCATACGTTCTTATGTACTGCACACTGACGTCCACACCGGAAAACATTTTGCCGACAATATCCTGAACCTTCTTTTTGCTTTCCTCGTCAAATGCACGCACTTCAAATGCGGATATGATGAATTTCACAACCAATTCGCGTTTGTCCTTGTAATATGTCGCACTGTTGAGTTTGAGCATAGGTAACTTCCCGTTGCTT
>CAVABL010000132.1:3054-3540 GCA_963586735.1 Firmicutes bacterium TM09-10 | reverse complement strand
TTGTATAGGTTTGCCCTATGCATACAGCAAAATCACTCGAGTGAAGCGGAGTTTTCCGTTGAAGGACAATAAGTATGGCTCGGTGACGTCAATAGTCATTCGTTTTCATCTCGGCTGCGCTTTTGGCGCGGAGAGGGGCAATAAGTCGCGGGTTGGAAGTGAAGAAGCATCAAAAGGAAATTTCTATGAACATCAAGGAAAAACTTGCGTCGACCTCAAAGAAGGAACGCACTCCTCAACAGCAAAAAGCCATGACGATCATCAATTGGATTGCCACGGCGATTTGCATCATCGTGATCGTGTTTGCGCTCGTCGTTGCAATATTTACCATTGCAGGTTCGACAAACGACAATCATCTCATGCAATTCGGCGATAAAATTTATCTCAACGTTGCGTCGGATTCAATGGAGCCGGAATTCAGTCCAAGCGACGTCATCATCGCAAACGCTTTTGATTATCAATCTCAATTGGCAGAATTGAAGGTCG
>CAVABL010000132.1:0-3044 GCA_963586735.1 Firmicutes bacterium TM09-10 | reverse complement strand
TTCAACACCCACAGAATCGTCAGAATCAACTACGAGGATAACGGAATTACCGTCAGAAACTTCACCACGCGAGGCGACAACTCAAAGTCCGGCGGGAAAGATAATTCGACGGTCAAGTGGCAGGATGCAGTTGCTTCGGGCGAGCTTGGTCTCACCGAAACCGTCACTCCGTCAAACATCGTCGCAACATGGGGTAGCGTGGATGCGGACGGCAACTTTGTGGCAGGCAAGATGCTCAAGGGCGTGGGCGGTTTCTCCAACTGGATTCAGGACACCGAGAACTTCGGCGCTCAACAAAGAACGCGTTTCTTCTGCGTGGTTGTGTTGCCGCTTATCCTTTTGTTTGTAATTTACGCATTCATTTTGATTCGCACTCTCGTTATCGCAAAACTCGAAAATCAACGCAAAGTGCAGTCCGAGCAAGTCGTTACGGTGGACAGCCTCTCCGATGAGGAAAAGCGCCGTCTTGCGCAGGAATACCTTGCGTCGTTGCAAGCCGCTCAAACGGACGGCAGTGAAAATGCCGATCAAACGGACGAAAAGAGCGACGATTTGCAACAAGATTCCGACACGGACACGCCGCAAGTCGAGGTCGTCGAGGCAAGTCAAGATGAGGAAAAGTCGGAATAACGCATTGCTTTGCGAGATTTTCGCATATAAAGTTTTTGCGAAGTCGTGCGTTGCGTCATTGCGTGACCGGTTTGCGCGTTGACACGTGACTTTGCAATCGTCCGATAAGGGGACGTCGACTATTGCCACAGGCAGAACGTCGAATTTTGTTTAAAAATTGAAATGAATATAAATTTGGTATTTGAATTTCTTAAAGCCTTTCTCGGCGCATTTTACGACAAAGGTATCGGGAGCATTTTCTGGGGTTTTCTGCACATCTTCTACAACGATGGATATGCGGACGCTTTCAAAAACTACACCGAGTACTTCGGCGCGGGAGAATGGGCTGTCGCAATGATTTTTATCATCCTCATCGTTGCGGTGATAGTCGCGATTATCGTTTTGATTGCGCTTGGAATCCGCAAACTCGCCAGACTCCAAAAATCCAAAGTCTTGCCGCAAGATCTCGTTGAAGAGTGCGCAAACCTCAAAAAGCAAATCATAAAAATGTCTGCCGAAAAGGATCGTATTCTCAGCATGCGCGTGAGCGACATAGGCAACTACGAGGGCGAAGAAGGCGAAGAGGGTGAAAAGAAAGAAGAACAAACTTCGGGCGAGTCGCGCTTCTACAAACTTTCCGAAATCGACAAGATTTATGAAAACTACGTGCCGCCGGTTTACGACGACGAGATTACGTTGCCCGAACTTTGCGATCGTTTCCGCAATTTTGCTTGCTCGCGCATGCATCTTTATTACAACCCGCGCATCATAAGGCTTTTTATTGCAGGTATGTCAACCTCGCGTCTTATGATTTTGCAAGGTATTTCAGGTACAGGTAAAACTTCACTTCCGCACGCAATGGGTATTTTCCTCAACAACCCTGCGACGATTGCTTCCGTTCAACCGTCCTGGCGTGACCGTACTGAACTTTTCGGGTACTTCAACGAATTCACAAAGCGTTTCAACGAAACCGAAGTTTTGAAAAAAATGTACGAGGCGACTTGGAACGATCAGATTTATCTCACCGTCCTCGACGAAATGAACATTGCGCGTGTCGAGTACTATTTTGCAGAGATGTTGTCCATTCTCGAAATGCCGTCACGAGACGAGTGGATCGTCGACCTCGTGCCGTCCGGTTGGCCGAACGACCCGAAACATATCGAAAAAGGTCGTTTTAGACTTCCGCAGAACATGTGGTTCATCGGCACGGCAAACAATGACGACTCCACGTTTGCAATTTCGGATAAGGTCTACGACCGTGCTATGCCTATCAACATCAACAGCAAGGGCGTTGCTTTCGACGCTCCGTGGGCGGACAATATCTTCATCAGTTACAAACACCTCGAGGCTATGTTCAAAGAGTCGCAAGAGGTGTACAAGGTGTCACAAGACGTGCTCGACAAGGTCAATCAACTTGACGATTACGTCATCGAACATTTCCGCCTCGCATTCGGCAACCGTATCGTGAAGCAGCTCAAAGAGTTTGTCCCGTCCTACGTCGGATGCGGCGGCACTGAACTTGACGGTCTCGACTACGTGCTGTGCAACAAGATTTTCCGCAAGTTTGAATCACTCAACCTCTCCTACATCCGCGACGAAATCGACGGCTTGATTTTGTATCTAAGCGAACTCTTCGGCGAGGAAAATATGCAAGAGAGCAAGGAATATATCAACCGCTTGAAGAAACTCTTCTAAGATGCGCTATACGGCGAATGACTGCGTTAGCGCATGTGTGCCTCAAAATCACTTGCGTCTTATACACAGGGTTTTGATTCACACATACGCTACCTTGTTCTTCATCTGTTTATCGCATCTTGGCAAACAAAAATTTGGCATCGTAACCGAGCGCGAAAAATAAATATCTCATAAAAGTATGGCAGACAACAAGATTACAAGAGAAGTGTACAGACAGTACGCCGATAAGATTGTTTCCGTCCTCAATAAAGAGGACTTTTATGAGCAATTCAAAAAACGAGTGGACAAGGGCGCGTCAAGTTTCAAACTTGCAAAAAAACGCCTCGTCCAAGACATCTCGATTGACTGGATCGATACGATTGAGGAGATTTTGCCGAACCTCGATACTATCGTGCGCAACCCGAGAAAATTCATCGTGCAGGAAGAAGATATCGTGGATGTGTCGCTTGCAAGGAGCATTTCTACGGAGTCCGTTAAGTATCTTGCGCAACACACGAACATGATATCAAAGGTCGATCCAAAAACGGGAGACGTTACGCCGTCAAAAATCCTCAATATTACAAAAGAGGAATCGTTTGAGATTTACGAAAATCGCTTCATCTATACTTTGCTTTTGAAGCTCAAAGATTTTGTCACGATGCGTTACGACAAAATCAAAAAGGCGTCCGCAACGCAGGATGTTCTTGAACTCGATATTGAATCGAGATTCAATCTTCCAAGCAAAAAAATCACTTATAGGA
>CAVABL010000131.1:627-3545 GCA_963586735.1 Firmicutes bacterium TM09-10 | reverse complement strand
CTCTTCAACGTACGGGCCTTTTTTAACACTTCTACTCATTTTGTCCTCCGATTAGTTCACACGCTTGATAATGAACTTGTTAGATTTGTTCTTCTTCTTTCTGGTCTTATAGCCGAGAGCAGGTTTACCCCAAGGAGTAACAGGTGAAGGCATACCGACAGGAGATTTGCCTTCGCCGCCGCCGTGCGGGTGGTCGTTCGGGTTCATGACGACGCCACGGACGGTAGGACGCACGCCCATGTGGCGAGTCTTACCGGCCTTACCGACGCGGATGATCTCGTGATCGAGGTTGCCGACTTGACCGACCGTCGCTCTGCAGTTGATGAGCACGTATCTCATTTCACCGCTGGGCATACGCACGATTGCGTATTTGCCTTCTTTTGCCATAAGTTGAGCCGCATTGCCTGCCGCTCTTGCAATGATACCGCCGTTGCCGGGTTGAAGTTCGATGTTGTGAATCATCGTACCGACGGGGATAGCGGAAAGAGGAAGCGCGTTGCCGACTTTGATGTCCGCATGCTCGCCGCTTTCAAGCACGTCGCCGACGTTCAAACCCAAAGGAGCAAGGATGTATTTCTTTTCGCCGTCTGCATAGTGCAAAAGCGCAATGTTTGCAGAACGATTGGGGTCGTATTCGATGGAAGCGACTTTTGCGGGGATGCCGTCTTTGTTACGCTTGTAGTCGATGATACGATATTTGTTTCTGTTGCCGCCGCCGATGTGACGAACGGTGATTCTGCCCATAGAGTTTCTGCCGCCGCTCTTGTTGAGTGACACGAGAAGTGAACGCTCGGGAGTGGTGCTCGTGATCTCTTCATACGCAGACACCGTCATGAAACGACGTGCAGGAGACGTTGGTTTATATTTCTTAATAGCCATATTCTTTACTCTCCTTATGCCAAGCTCTCGAAGAATTCGATTGCCTTACTATCGTCGGTCAAAGTGACGATTGCTTTCTTGAAAGCAGAGCGTCTGCCTTCGTTTCTGCCCATTCTCTTCAATTTGCCGTCGTAGTTTGAAGTATTGACTTTGTCAACTTTCACTTGGAAGATTTGCTCGACCGCAGCTTTGATTTGCGTTTTGGTTGCGGATTTGACAACCTTGAACGTATATCTCTTGTTTGCGATGCCGTCATAACTCTTTTCGGAAAGGATAGGCTCGATAATGATGTCGTATGCTGTCATTGTGCTGCCTCCTCGAGTTTTTTAAGTGCGTCAACGGTGATGACGATATTCTTCGTTGCCACGACGTCGTAGACGCTGAGGGTTCTTGCTTCGCAAACTTCAACGCCTTGGATGTTCTTGCTTGCTTTGAGAGCGACTTGGTCGTACTCATCGAGCACAAACAACACTTTTCCGTTGAGAGAGAGAGCTTTCACCGCTCCTGCAACGAGTTTGGTTTTTGCTTCTGCGAGTTCAAATTTGTCAAGAACGACCACTTCGTCTTGACGAATCTTTTCCGACAGTGCGGAATAGAAAGCCGCAGTTTTCATGTTCTTGTTGATTTTTTGCGAGAAATCTCTGGGTTTCTTTGCGAACACCACGCCGCCGCCTACGTATTGAGGAGCAACGATAGAGCCTTGACGCGCACGGCCCGTGCCCTTTTGACGATAAGGTTTGCAGCCGCCTCCGCGAACTTCCGTTCTCGTGAGCGCGCTCATCGTGCCTTGACGTTTGTTTGCGAGTTGTGCAACGACCACTTGATGAATGAGTGCTTCGTTATAATCGCGTGCAAAGATGGAATCGCTGATTTCAACCGTGCCGGCTTTTTTGCCTGCCATATTCAAAACGTTCAGTTTCATATTCTACCTCCGCTCAACCCTTGATGGATTCCTTCACGACGACGATTCCGCCTCTCGGACCGGGAACGGCACCCTTGATGAGAAGAAGATTTCTTGCTGCATCGACGCGTGCGACGGTGAGGTTTTGGACGGTAACCTTTTCGTGACCCCATTGACCTGCCATGTGCTTATTCTTGAACACTCTCGAGGGAGAGGAGCAAGCGCCCATAGAACCAACGCTTCTGTGGATAGGACCGGTACCATGTGTCATGGAGCCGATTCTTTGGGAGTTCCATCTTTGGATGACGCCCGAATAGCCGTGACCTTTTGAAGTGCCCGTAACGTCGACTTTGTCGCCTTCTTTGAACATATCGCAGGTCAGTTCCTGTCCGAGCGTGTAGCTCGCGCAGTTTGCGAAACGGAATTCACGAAGGTACTTTTTGACGGTTACGCCGGCTTTTTTGAAGTGTCCGGCAACCGGCTTGTTTACTCTTGTTTCCTTGACAGTGCCAAAGCCGACTTGCACAGCTTCATAACCGTCGTTCTCTTTCGTCTTTATCTGCACGACGGGGCAGGGACCTGCTTCCACGACCGTTACGGGAATGACCTTGCCTTCAGCAGTAAAGATTTGGCTCATGCCGATTTTTTTTGCGATGATTGCTTTATCCATGTAAAGTTCATCCTCCTTTTATTTGCTTAGAGTTTGATTGAGATATCGACGCCTGCGGGCAAATCGAGTTTCATCAAAGAATCGACCGTCTTGCTCGTGGGGTTGTAGATATCGATCAAACGCTTGTGAGTTCTGAGTTCAAATTGTTCGCGGCTGTCTTTATATTTGTGAGTAGCACGCAAAATGGTGATGATTTCCTTCTCCGTGGGAAGAGGAATGGGACCCGAAACCTTCGTTCCCGTCTTCTTGACTGTCTCGACAATCTTTTCAGCGGAAAGATCGATAAGGTTGTGGTCGTAAGCCTTAAGTTTAATTCTGATCTTTTGTCCAGCCATTATTAGCCTCCTATATTACACTTGTCCGTGTGTGTCTTATATTTTTTACCCGCCGCAATCGCGACGGAAAACACGTATCCCTTTCGACACGCTCGTTTACTATATAATTTTTGAAAATTAAAGTCAAGCAAAA
>CAVABL010000131.1:0-541 GCA_963586735.1 Firmicutes bacterium TM09-10 | reverse complement strand
AAGCAAAATTTTGCGAATTTCCGAATATTTTTCAATCTAGTGCAAAATTTCTCCCCTCCACCCGAAAATATTGTATATATGGATTAAATTCATGTTTTAAATATACAACAAATATGTAAATATCGCGCGTGCCACGCACTCGGGTGTATCGTGCCTCTTCTCTCCAACACGCACTCGGGTGTATCTCGATTATCCTCTTCCACACGACTCGGGCGTATCTTTATTATTCACTCACACTCTGTCATTCAAAGAAACACAATCCCCCAATTTCCAACCAACACTCATTCAACCCCTACTCATACACGCACTCTGCAATTCCAAGAACACGACACTCGAGCGGGACACCCGCACCCGATTTCTATTCATCATCAACGCACACTTATTCAAGGTGTTCTTATACACGTTATGTGCAATTTCGCAGACGGAACCGGAGTCGCAAGGCGACGACCAATTGCTCAAACGGCATTACGGTGGCGTCAATTGCCACCACGTGTCATTGTGTCAATGTCGAGTGAGGAAACTTGCTCGCAAGGGTTTCAGA
>CAVABL010000130.1:0-3588 GCA_963586735.1 Firmicutes bacterium TM09-10 | reverse complement strand
CACTTGCGAATATAAATTTGACGGACTTACCCTCAATATTTTGTACGAAAACGGAAAAATCGTCAAGGCGTCCACGCGAGGAAACGGAGAAGTTGGCGAAGTCGTTACGGCGCAGGTAAATACGATAAAAAAACTTCCGAAAACTATCGAATACAAGGGCAAAATCGAGATTCAGGGCGAGGGAATTTTGCGCCTTTCACGCCTGAATGAATACAATGCGACTGCAAGCGAACCTCTCAAAAACGCGCGTAACGGCGCGGCGGGGGCTATTCGCAATCTGAATCCCGAAGTCACGGCGCAAAGAGGATTGTCGTTTTTTGCGTATAACATCGGGTATAGCGACAAAAACTTTGAAACGCAAACGCAAATGCGTGAGTTTTTGAAGGAACAGGGATTTGAAACGGAAGGCGATTTCGAGAGAGTGAACGACGCTCAAAAAGCAATGCAATATGCCGATAATACGGGCGAAAAACGTGAAAAACTCGATTATCTCATAGACGGCGTTGTGTTCAAAGTGGACGACGTGAAATTGAGAGAGGAAATCGGGTCCACCGAAAAGTTTCCGAAATGGGCGATTGCGTATAAATTTAAGGCTGACGAGATGACGACTACGCTTTCGGGCGTTGAATGGCAGGTGTCAAGAAGCGCAAAACTCAATCCTATCGCCATACTCGACCCGGTGGATATTGGCGGGGTTACGGTTTCGAGGGCAACCCTGAACAACTACGGCGATATTCTCAAAAAGAAGGTTAAAATCGGCGATAAGGTGTTCGTGAGAAGGTCAAACGACGTGATTCCCGAGATTATGGGCGTCGCAATCGAAAATCCGAACGCCGTTGCAATCGAAAAACCGACGGAATGTCCGGTGTGTCACGCTCCCGTCAAGGAAGTGGGCGCGTTTTTGTACTGCACGGGGGATAACTGCGCTCCGCAAATCATCTCCAAACTCGACCATTTCGCCTCAAAAGACGCAATGGATATTGACGGTTTCAGTGAAAAAACCGCCGAACTTTTGTACAACGAAACGCACGTCGAGGACGCCGTGGATTTGATGAATATAACCGCAATCGACCTGTTCGGGCTCGAGGGATTCGGAGATAAAAAAATCGACAATTTGCTTTTGGCAATCGAAAAATCAAAGCATACTACGCTCGAAAGATTTTTGTTTGCGCTGGGCATAGAGGGAATCGGCAAAAAGACCGCAAAAGACCTCGTCAAACGTTTCAGAACGCTTGAAAATCTCAAAAACGCAAGCGTTGCCGAACTTGGCGCGGTGGACGGAATCGGCGAGATTTTGGCAAACAACATATATTCGTATTTTCGTGATTCTAACAATGCGAATTTCGTTCAAAGACTGCTCGATTGCGGAATCGTGTTCGAGCAAAACGAGCAAAAACAAGGCGTATTTTCGGGGATGAAAATCGTGCTTACGGGCTCGCTTCCGACGTATAAGAGGGGCGAGGCTACGCGCATAATCGAAGATAACGGCGGCGAGGTTGCGTCCTCCGTTTCAAAAACCGTGGATATGGTACTTGCCGGCGAGGACGCCGGCTCGAAACTCGACAAGGCGCAAAAACTCGGAATCAAAATAATTGACGAGGAAGAGTTCAAACGTATGCTAGACATATAAATCTTTTTTCAATTTTGTTTTTTATTACTTAAAAAGGCACCCGTGCCTTTTTATTTTGTGCGTAAACTTTGCGCAACTTGTTGCTATAACTTTAAATTTGTGATATACTAACAAAAAATTCTCAGGCGGACGCGCACGTATGTATAGTATGACAGGCTATGGCAAGGGTGTTTCCAAACGCGACGGAAAGACTATCACCATAGAAATTAAAACCGTAAATCACAGGTTTCTCGATTGCAATTTCAAACTTCCACGCAATTTTTTGTTTGTTGAAGACAAGGTCAAAAAAGCCGTTTCGTCGGCTATTGCGAGAGGTCACGTCGACCTTTATCTAACCTATGAACAAACCTCAATCGACGAGGGCGCGTATACGGTGGACGTCAACCTTGCAAAAAACTATCTCGACGCGGTGAATGTACTTCAAAAAAACACCGGGCTTGAAAACGACGTCACGCTTTCAACGCTGTTGAGAGTGGGCGATATAATCACCAAACAACAAGTCGTCGACGACGAGGACACGCTTGCGGATATGACGCTCGAAGCGGTCGATGGCGCGCTTGAAAATCTCAAGATTATGCGTGAAAAAGAAGGGCAGTCGCAAAAGAAAGATTTTGAGGCGAAACTTGCTTCTATCGAGGATTGCCTCGGAAGAATCAAAGAGTTCGCTCCGCTCGTCGTCGAGGGGTATAGAAACGCTCTCAACGCAAGAATCGCCGAAGTCGTCGAGCCTAATTTGATTGACAAACAACGCCTTGCGACAGAAGTGGCGTTGTATGCCGATCACTGCGCAATCGACGAGGAAATCACGAGGCTTTCGACGCATATCGCAAATATGAGATCGCTGCTCGAATCGAGCGAGCCCGTCGGCAGAAAAATGGACTTTTTGGTGCAGGAATTCAACCGCGAAACGAATACTATCGGTTCAAAGGCAAACGATATGCGCATAACCAAAGAAGTGCTCGCAATCAAAAACGAAATCGAAAAAATGCGCGAACAAGCCGCAAACGTCGAGTGAGGAATTGCCACTATGCACACGGAAAACGCTATGAAAAACAAAGGATTGCTCATCGTCGTTTCGGGGTTTAGCGGCGTCGGGAAAAGCACCGTCATCGCCAAAATGTTTCAGAAAATGCCTAACCTCAGATTTTCGGTTTCATGCACGTCGAGAAAACCCCGAACGAACGAAAAAGACGGCGTCGATTACTACTTCATAACCGAAGAAGAGTTCGTCAAAAAGGCGCAAAACGGCGAATTTGTGGAATATACCCGCACGTTTACGAATTGCTACGGAACGCTCAAATGCGAGGTGGAAAACAAACGAAATATGGGATTTGACGTGCTTCTCGATATCAACAGCGTGGGTGCGTTGAACATAAAAAAGGAATATCCCGATTGCGTGCTCGTCTTCATCAATCCGCCATCCCTCGAAGAGTTGAAAAAACGCCTCATCGGCAGGGGCTCGGAAACGGAAGACTCCCTCAAAAAGCGTCTTGACGAAATAGAATTCGAAAGCAAAAGCATTCCGAAATACGACTTTGTCGTGGTGAACGACGTTGCGGATGTTTGCGCGGATAAAATCGTTAAGTTTCTTGAAGAAAGAAGAGCAAAAATGTGCTGAATAAAGTGAAAAATCGCATTAAACGCGAAAAAATACTAAAAAAATCAATTTTCATAAAATCGGAGGAACAAAACTATGATGATCGATCCACCAATCGACAAACTCATCAAACATGCAGAGTGCAGATACGCACTCACGGTCGCCGTTGCAAAACGCGCTCGCGAACTTGCTACGACGGAAAGTGCATATCTCGAAAAGAGCGGACTTAAACCCATTTCGCTTGCTTGCAAGGAAGTGTACGAGGACAAAATCAAAATTGTTCGCGACTGATGGAGGTGAATTTTTCGGCGTTCAAACACGCTTCCGTGACATGTGTTGCGGATGTAAGATGAATTGCCAA
>CAVABL010000129.1:0-3610 GCA_963586735.1 Firmicutes bacterium TM09-10 | reverse complement strand
ATTTCATCCGAGCATAGCGAGGATATCATCGCCGCAGGCGATATCATTGATTGCGCCAGCAGCGCAATCCCGCGATATCATTGGATTGCGACCTCGTTGCAATCCCTCACTCCACTTTCACAAACTCTTCTTCAAGCCGAATTCCCGTTTTTTCATACACTTCTTTTTTGCAAAAATTCGCCAAATCGAGATAATCTTTCGCGGTTGCGCCGCCCGTATTGACGATGAAATTAGCATGCATATCGGACACTTTTGCGCCGCCGATTCCGACGCCCTTCAAACCGCACGAATCAATGACTTTTCCGCTCGGCACGACGCCGTTTTTGAACACGCTTCCAAGCGACGGCAACGCGGGTTGTTTTTCTCGTCTTTTTGACAAAAACGTTTGTGCGTCGAGCAGTGACTCTTCCGCCGTTTTGTTTGCAAGTTTCAACCGGGCTTTAAGCACGATTCCGCTCACTCCTTTTCTATACCCAAAATTCACGTCGGCGGCACAAATCTCTTCAATGCGAATTTTGTCACAATTTGCATTATCAATGTTTAATATGCATATTTTTGTCACATAATCATGCGTTTCGTGCAAAAAAGCACCCGCATTCATTTTTATTGCGCCGCCTATCGAGCAAGGCACACCGCTCAAAAATTCAAGTCCGCCGAGCCCGAATTTTCGCCCCGTTTCGACGATTTTTCTCACGCTTGCCCCACCCTCGCACACGCTAGTTTCGCCCTCGATTTCAACCTTGTTCATCTTCGACAAACTTATCAAAACTCCCACGCAATCCCCGTCGCAAACGAGCGTATTCGAGCCTTTTCCGAGCATTGAAAACCCGATATTTTCGTCACGCAAAATCTTCACGATTTTCATCGTTTCGTCAACGCTTTTCGGACGAAAAACGAACGCTCTTCCGCCGCCCTTGAACGTCGAAATATCACGCGCGTTTTTCCACTCTCCCTCAACGCCGCTTTCTCTTTTTATATACTCTTTCAACTCCACCGTTCACTATATGAAATTACACCGAAAAAAGACGATTTTCATCGTCTTTTCAAAAGTTTACATTCGTTTAACTCTCAAAAAAATTCAATCTTACTTAAAATTTACGAGCAAAATTTTGCTTTATTCCAGACTTTCCGTTTTGCAAATTTTGTTTTCATTCATCGCGTTTTTCGGCGTCGTTATCGTTCAGCCGCGCGATTATTTTTTCTGCAAGCGGTTTTGAAATTCCGTCGATTTTTGCGAGCTCTTCGGGCGTTTTGAGTCTTATCTCCTCCACCGAGCCGAACGTTTTTATCAGCCTTGCGCACAGCACGTCGCCGACGCCGGGGATAGATTTGAGCACGCTTTCGCTTAGGTGTTTACTTCTCAAATTCCTATGGAAAGTGATAGCAAATCGGTGCGCCTCATCCCTTATTCTTTGCAGAAGGTGCAGTGCGACGCTATCCTTTGGCAGAACGACGGATTCCGTAGGCGCGCTTCCCAAAAACACTTCCTCTTCCCTTTTTGCGAGGGACAGGATTTCGATATCCTCTCTTCCGGTCTCTTTTTGCGCCTCCATCGCATACGCAAGTTGCCCCTTACCGCCGTCGATGACGAGCAAATCGGGGACAGACGCAAAACTTTCGTCCTCGCTCGTTGCGATCTCGTTGAGACGGCGCACGAGCACTTCCCTCATACACGCAAAGTCGTTGTTGCCCTCGACGGTTTTGATTTTGAATTTACGGTAGTGTGATTTTTTAGGTTCGCCGCCCACAAACACAACCATACTTGCCACCTTATCCGTTCCCGAAATATGCGAAATATCGTAGCATTCCATACGGTTCGGCAGTGTTTTCAAGTTGAGCAGTTCTGAAAGTTGCTTGACCGCGCCCGTCGTACGCAACGCCTTTCTTTCCTCCAGCGTACCGTGTTTTGTCATTGCGTCGTACGCGTTTGAATGTGCGAGTTCGAGCAGTTGTTTCCTTACGCCCTGTTTCGGTTCGACCACTCTCACCGTATGCGCGCAAAGCGAATTGATCGCGTCCTCGAGCGAGCGATGATCCTCCACATTATCCGTGACAATCTCGTCGCAAAGAGGATGATTATTCTGATAATATTGCAACAAATAACTTGCAATATCCTCGTCGCAGCAATCGACGATGACGTTTTCTCCGCCCACGAGTTTCCCCGCGCGCACCACGAGCATATTGATTGCCGAAACGACGCCGTTTGACTCAAACGCAAAGATATCGAGATTGAAATCTTTCGGCAGAGCGCTCACTTGTTTTCTCACAAGTTTATCCAAAAGCGAGAGTTTATTGCGATAGTTGAGCGCAACCTCGAAGTTTTCCTGCGCGGCAAAATACTTCATTTTTTCGGTGAGAGTGCGCTCGACTTCTCTGTCGTTTCCCTTAAGAAAGTCGATGACTTTTTGCATCTCGGATTTATATTCTTGTTCGGTGACTTTTCTTGCGCAGGGAGCAAGGCACCTTCCCAGATGAGCGTTAAGACACGGGCGCGACGGCTTTGAAAGATCTCTCTTGCAATCCCTTATCTCAAAAGCGGTGTGAATCAAATCGAAAATATCCCGAATATTTACCGATTGCATATATGGCCCGAAATACTTTGCGCCGTCGTTTTTGAGTTTTCTCACGAGTTCGATTGTCGGATATTGCTCGCGCATATCGATTCGCAAAAACGGATACGCCTTATCGTCTTTGAGCAGAATATTATATCTCGGCGAATGTTTTTTTATGAGGTTGTTTTCGGTGAGCAAAGCGTCGACTTCACTCGCGCAAATTATATAGCGAAAATCGGCGACATGCTCGAGCATAGCCATCACTTTTGCCGTGCGGTTTGACAAATTGAAAAAGTACGAGCGCAGCCTGTTTTTGAGATTTTTCGCCTTGCCGACATAAATAATCTCGCCTTGCTCGTCAAGCATCATATAAACGCCCGGATTGTCCGGAACGTCCTTAATTTTTGCCTTAAAATCAACCATTTCGCCCTTTATACACCGCTATACACGATTCGTGTTTTATATTTTTCGCACATTGTTGCAACACGGTTCGTGTTATGTTGTCTTGTTTTTCAAGCCATTATAGCCGCATAATTGCCGTTTTGCCCCGTTTTTTCAATTATTGCAGCACTTATCGTGTTTCATAGACCTTGTCCACAAATTCGTCTTCCATACCGTCTTTGACTGTACCCTTGAATTTGTTTAGCGCGATTATCTGCCTCGATTTGTCTGCGCCAAGGAAGTCGCGCATGATTATATTCACCTTGTCGAAGTTTTCGTTGTACGGCAATCTCGATATAAATTCGGTTGCGTTGTCGTTGTGCGTACCCTCATAAAATTTCGGACCGATGATTCTGAGCGGATCCGTGAGTTGCATTTGAAGCACGAACAATCCTCCGCCGCTTTGCTCGTACATATCGAAGTATGTCGGAACACCCTTTGCTATATACGCCTTTGACGGCATAAAGTTATATTTGCTCAAATAGAACGAGTGAAGCGAGCAACCCGTTCTCGTTCCCTTGTCGTTGTTGCGTTGGAAGAGATAATTTTTTTGCGTCACGTAGTCGCAATTTTCATACGTTCCGAACACGTTTCCCCAAAACACGATTGCCTTACCC
>CAVABL010000128.1:3252-3622 GCA_963586735.1 Firmicutes bacterium TM09-10 | reverse complement strand
ATAAAAAAAACAAAATAACGCAATAGATGTACGAAAACATAGTTTTATGCATAAAATATACTCGCAATTTTCCTTGAAATAAAGAAAAACGGATTCACAATTCAGAGTCCGTTTTTCTTCTTGTTGCTTAGGACTACGAAAAAACACACCATTGCGATGTGTTTTTCTTTGGTACCCCCATAGGGAATCGAACCCTAGTTTCCGCCGTGAGAGGGCGACGTCTTGAACCGCTTGACCATGAGGGCAAATTTAGGTTGCTATGTGATGATAGCATAATTTCATCTCATACGCAAGCAAAAATTTGTAGATTTTCAGAAATTACCGTATGTTTTTTATATTCCGATGTTTCGTTCAATCCTGTGTTGTCGTA
>CAVABL010000128.1:1357-3242 GCA_963586735.1 Firmicutes bacterium TM09-10 | reverse complement strand
TGATTTTGATTTATTGCCGTTATATAATACAACTGTATTAAAACTTTAAGGAGAGAATTATGGATCCAAAATATCAAAGTTTGTTTACACCGTGGAAGATTGGAAATTGCGAAATAAAAAACCGTATTGTCCTTACGTCCATGGGTGGTACGTCCATTTTCGGTTGGATGGAGCCGCATCACTTTGACAAGGAAGCAGCGAACTTTTTGCTCGACAGGGCAAAAAACAACGTAGGCTTGGTTTTGCCGGGTATTGCTCCAATCCGCAATGTCATCGGTGGCAACTGGCTTTATAAGAGCAAAAGTTCATTCAGAAATCTCAAGCCGTTTATGGATGAGTTGCACAAAACTGGCGCGAAGATGTTTGTTCAACTTACCGCAGGATTCGGTCGCTCTTTTGCAATAACATCGATGATGGAGATGCTTGCCACGAACAAGTTTGTAGGCGCACTTGCAAAACCGTTCATCAACATCGATCAACTCACCATGAGCGCAAGCCCGAATCCGAACCGCTGGAGCGACAAAGTCCCGTCTAGAGCAATGACTGGCGATGAGATTCACGAATTTATCGTGGCATTCGGCAAGACGGCGAAAATGTGCAAGGACGCAGGCGTTGACGGCGTTGAAATCCATGCGGTGCACGAGGGATATTTGCTCGATCAATTCACGATGAAATATACCAATCAGCGCACTGATGAATATGGTGGCTCAATTGAAAACAGATATCGTTTCCCCATTGAAATCGTCAAAGAAATCAAGCGTGTTTGCGGTGAAGACTATCCAGTTTCGTTGAGATATTCAGTGGTTTCAAAAACCAAAGGCTTTCGTAGTGGCGCGCTTCCCGGGGAAGACTACGTTGAAGTTGGCAGAGATATGGAGGAGAGCAAAATTGCAGCAAAGATGCTGCAGGATGCCGGTTACGATATGCTCAACTCGGACAACGGCACGTACGACGCATGGTATTGGGCGCATCCGCCTGTATATATGCCGCAAAATTGCAACCTCGAAGATTGTGAGGAAATCAAAAAAGTCGTGGATATTCCCATTGTTTGTGCAGGTCGTATGACGCCCGAGGTCGCTGCCAAGGCAATTGCAGAGGGCAAAATCGACGGAATGGGTGTTGCACGTCAATTCCTCACCGATCCCGAGTGGGTGACAAAACTAATCGACGGCAGAGAAGACGACATAATGCCATGCATCTGCTGCCACAACGCGTGCTTTAATATGGCGCATTACAACGGCGTTGCAAACGATCAGGATTTGTCGGACACTGCAGGTATGGCTCGCTGCGCACTTAATCCGCACACGATGCAATCAAAGAAATATAAGATCGTTCCAACTTCAAAACCGAAGAAAATTGCCATTGTAGGCGGTGGCATTGGCGGCATGGAAGTCGCAAGAGTCGCAACTCTTCGCGGTCACAAAGTCACGATTTACGAGAAAGGCAACGATTTGGGCGGTATATTTGTTGCCGCAGCCGCTCCGTCTTTCAAGGAAAAGGATAAAGAACTCATCGCTTGGTATAAAAAACAAATCAAAGATTTGGGCATTGAAGTGAAGTTCGGTGTGAAAGTCGACGATGTCAACAAACTCGACGCTGACGAAGTCGTAGTTTCAACCGGTTCAATCGCAAGACGTTTCAACGTCCCCGGCGTTGAAAGAACGGTTGAGGCATGCGACTTCTTGCTTGGAAACAAGAGTGTTGGCAACAACGTCGTTGTCATCGGCGGTGGACTTACCGGTTGCGAAATCGCATACGAATTGCAACTTCAGGGCAAACACCCGACGATTGTCGAAATGAAAAACGATCTCATCGCCGTTAAGGGTGTGTGCCTTGCAAACTCTTCGTATCTGAGAGAATACTTTGCTTTGCACAAAGTGCCAGT
>CAVABL010000128.1:0-1347 GCA_963586735.1 Firmicutes bacterium TM09-10 | reverse complement strand
GAAACTTGTTGCCGTCAACGAGAAATCAGTCAAGGTTGAAAACAAAGCGGGCAAACAGTTTGAAATTCCTGCAGATTCCGTCATTATGTCCGTTGGTTACAAACCTGCTCCGATTGCGGAAGAGAGCAAGCACGTTCACATCGTTGGCGATAGTGCAAAGGTGGGCAATTTGAGGACTGTTATTTGGGGCGCATGGGATGTTGCAATGAAACTGTAAAACCACGCTATTAGGCGAATAGCATTGTCAAACACCCTCTTTTGCCAACTCATGTACATTATCTACATTATGGTTGTCACCTGTGGGTGTTTTCATGCACTTCTTTTGCCATCCATAGCTGATTTGTTTTTCCATTGATTTTTATGATATATGCGCCGCAAAACCATTTGATATGCCGAGAATCTAAATGGTTTTTGTTGCTATTTGCGTGTTTTGTGATACAATATTTTCAACAAGTGTAAAGGAGCCGTTGTTATGAAAAAAACTACAATGCAAAAATACGCTCGTCTCATCGCGCGCAAGGGTGTGAACGTGCAGAAAAATCAAGAAGTTATCGTTTCGGCGTCACTCGACCAACCCGAGTTTGTCAAAATGGTGGTTGAAGAGTGTTATCGCGCAGGCGCAAAAAAGGTCACTGTCGAGTGGAGTTATCAACCTATTTCAAAACTGCATTATCGCTATCGTTCACTCAAAACACTTTCTTCAATTGAAAAATGGGAAGAGGAAAAGTTGGCGCACAGATGCGATGTTTTGCCTGCGACGATATATATCGAATCTGACGATCCGGACGGGCTTAAAGGCATAGATCAAAATAAGGTTTCAAAGTCAAGTCAGGCAAGATACCCAATCATCAAACCTTATATCGACAAAATGGAAAACAAATATCAGTGGTGCATTGCTGCAGTTCCCGGTGAAGCATGGGCGAAAAAAGTTTTTCCCGGTGAGAGATCGAGCAAGGCTGTCGAGAAACTTTGGAATGCGATTCTTTATACTTCAAGAGCGGACGGCATCGATCCGATAAAAGCGTGGGAAGATCACAACGCCGATTTGAAGGCGAGATACAATTATCTCAATTCGCTCGGGATCGAATCGTTGCACTATACGTCGGCAAACGGAACTGATTTCACGGTCGGTCTTATTCCCGACGGATTGTTCCTCGGCGGAAGCGAAGATACGCTCGGCGGCATTGAATTCAATCCCAATATTCCGAGTGAAGAAGTTTTCACGTCTCCAATGAAAGGCAAAGCGGATGGCGTCGTTTACGCAACTCGTCCGCTCTCGTACAGAGGCGAGATCATTGACAAGTTTTCAGTGCGTTTTGAAAACGGAAAGGCTGTTGAAGTTCACGC
>CAVABL010000127.1:0-3655 GCA_963586735.1 Firmicutes bacterium TM09-10 | reverse complement strand
TATTTTCAGTGTTAAAAGAGATATTAAAAATATTGCGGGAATTGTTAAAATTTCGGATGAGTTTTGTTAAAAACAAGCTTAAAATTCCAAAATAAAAAATTCAAACAATTCACACTGTTTTGAGGCTTTTACAAGTTCTTCCACCTCGAAAAAAATCGTCAAAAGCAACCGAAAAATTCACTTTTGAAATCCTTGCAAAAATTCAAAAAAATATTCCCTCTTCCGACATTCCGCACACGAAAAAAGCGACTCATCGTCGCTTTACAATGACGCCGTTTGCCAATCGCGTTCAATTGATTCTTTGCAAATGCGGCAAAGCGTAGTCAAAGAATTTTTTGTAAGCGGCACACTTGTCGATGTCAATGCGCTCACGCTTGCAACCGCCTGCGCACATACGGAAATATTTGCACTGCTTGCACTTGTCCTCGACGCGCATACTCTCCTTGATGAATTCAACTGCAATCGGATGTTTTGACAAGGCAAAAAAGTCCGTGTCGTTGATGTTGCCCATATCGTAGCAATCCAGGCAATAAAAGTCGCAAGGATAGACCTCGCCGTCCCCCTCGACAACAAACTGATGACAACAATGTCCTTCCATTCCGCACTGCTCGGGGCACTCGAAATGCGCAAGGCGAACAAAATTATCAAACTGCCGAATCGACGTATATTTGCCGTCCATTATATCTTTGAGATAGAGCGTGAAACACTTTTGCAAAAACTCGAAATAGTCCTCGCCCGACATCGAATAATCTTCCTCTTCACTCGGAAAAGGCTTGCCGTATGTGCACGCCGACACGACTTTTCCGTCGTCACCGACACAGAGCGGTTTGAGCATCGGAATGAATTGCAAATGCTTGAAGTTTTGTTTCTTGAAAAATCTGTAAATCGGCATGATGCGATTTGCAACCTGTTTTGTGAGCACCACGAGCACGTTGAAGTCAACTCCGTATTTTTGCATAAGTTTTGCGCCGGCCAACGCCCGCTCGAAAGTGGGGTTTCCGCTTGCGTCGATACGCAAAGAATCGGCAATTTCATCGCCGTCAAGGCTCAAACCGACGAGATATCCTCCGCGCTTGAAAATTGCGCACCACTCGTCGTCAATGAGCGTTCCGTTCGTCTGCACACCTATGCTGACGGGCGCGCGATTGACGTTGAGTTCGCGTATAATCTCGTGCAATTTTCTGAAAAAATCCTTGCCTGCAAGCAACGGTTCGCCGCCTTGAAAAGACAACATAACCCTGTCGCTGCCCGCAAAATCAAACGCTTTTTTGAGCGTTGAACGCAAAGTCTGCTCGCTCATAAGTCCGTGTGAGGGCATCTCTCTGTGGCTTGACAGGTCGTTGTAAAAACAATATTTGCATCTCAAATTGCAATTTGAAGACGCAGGTTTGAGCATTATACTGATGTTCATTTGTCCGATGTGTATTTTGAAATTATCTTTGTTTTTTGGGATTCTAATCGTTTCTTTTGATGATTTTCAATATATCGACGTCATCCTCTGGCGCAACTATCGACGAGCAAACCTGCGAGAAATCGAAAATCTCTTTCGCGCTTTTGACGACGTCCTCTTTCGTGACTGCGTCGATGCTGCGGATTCGTCCCTCGAAGTCGTACAATTCGCCCGTCTGCACTGCGTGAGAGCCAAACGTGCGCATCATTGCCGACGTGCTTTCTTGACCGAGAACGATTGAGGTTTTGAGTTGTTCCTTACCCTTGTTTAGTTCCTGATCGCTCACGCCTTTTTCGATGAGCAGATCGATCTCTTCCCTTATTGCCTCGACTGCTTTTTGCGCGTTGTGCGGACTTGTTGACGTATATATGACAAACGTGCCGTTGCTCTGGTACGAAGACGGATATCCGTAAATCGTATAGCAAAGTCCGAGTTTTTCACGCACGCTCTGAAAGAGTCTCGACGACATTTCCATGCTGAAAATTATCGTCATAAGTTGCATAGCGGTGCATCTTTGGTCGTTGTACGGATAGGACGGAAACGCAAAAGCGATGTGGGTTTGCTCGATTGCTTTTTTGCGTTTGCACGAGTGCGAGTGAGGCGTGCGCGCGCATATGGGCGCACTGTCGTAGTCCTTTTGGACAACGTATTTATCCTCAAAATACTCTTGTGCAATCGCAACCGCTTGCTCCTCGGTGAGATTGCCCGCAATCGACAACACCGTGTTTTTTGCGACGTAGTGTTTGTCGTGATATTCTTTGAGCGTATCGCTCGTCATATCTTTCAGCGTCCTTTTCGTGCCGAGAATTGCCTTTTCAAGCGGACAACCCTTGAAATACAAACTCAACAGTCTCTCGAGGCACAAATCGTCGGGCGTGTCCTCGCTCTCGTTTATTTCCTCGATGACCACTCTGCGCTCCTTTTCGAGTTCGACTGGGTCGAAAGACGGATTGAAATACATATCCGAGAGCACGTCCGCGCACTTTTGCGCGTTCGTGTCGAGCGATACCGTGTGAAAACAAGTATAACTTTTTGCGGTGAAGGCGTTGATTTGCGCACCTATACTGTCAATCTCGTTGACGATGTCAAACGCGCTGCGGGTTTTCGTGCCTTTGAACACCATATGTTCGATGAAATGCGAAATGCCTGCGATCTCGGGCGTTTCTTTGACGACGCCCGCGCCGACGAAAACGCCGATAGCCACCGATCTGACGGCGGTGTTCTGCACGAATACGAGTTTCAATCCGGATTTAAATTCAATCATTTTCTGCATAAGGACATTATATCACATAGTTTGAAAGGCGCAATCATATTTTATTGTATGAGTGAAACGGGATTCCGCAATTTTTGCGCAAATTTTGTCATAGTGTCAGCACTGTTGCTTGTTTTCGGAGTGTCGCTTTTGGCAACGTACGGAGTTGAAACGAGCGAGCAAGTCAACAACGCCGTCTACAACGGCAACGCCGACAGCGGCGGAGTTGCGCTGACGTTCAACGTGTACGAACGCGCGGACAACGTGCTCAAAATCGCCGAAATCCTTGACGAATACGACTTCAAATCGACGTTTTTCGCAGGCGGTTCGTGGGCGGCAAAAAACGGCGATACTCTTCTCAAAATCGCCTCACGCGGCAACGAAATAGGCAACCACGGCTATTCCCACCTCGACCACGCAAAACTCAGCGAAAAGCGTAACGTCGAAGAGATAAAAATAGCGGAAAAAGTGATAGATTCCGCCCTTGCTCAACTTCCGTCCTATTCAAACTCAAAACTCTTTGCGCCCCCGAGCGGAAGCATGTCGAACGCCATGTTCACCGCCTGTTCAACGCTCGGCTACACCGTCATAATGTGGACTCGCGACACGATTGACTGGCGTGACCACGATGCAAACCTTATATACGAGCGAGCAACAAAAAGCCTCAAAAGCGGCGATATAATCCTCATGCATCCCACTGACGCCACCGTCGCCGCCCTGCCAAAAATCCTCGAATACGTAAAATCCCAAAACCTCAAAGCCGACATTGTGAGCAACGTAATAGAAAAGTAATGCCAAGGCATTACTTTTCAAGCGATATTGTTGCACTGCAACAGTTATATTTGCGCAAAGCGCAAGCGATATTTTTTGCTTACGCAAAAATTGATATTGCGCCGTAGGTGCAGTTTGTGGAATATTCAAATTCCCCTTATGTCATGCCAAGGACGCAGTAG
>CAVABL010000126.1:0-3728 GCA_963586735.1 Firmicutes bacterium TM09-10 | reverse complement strand
ATAAGCGATTTCCAACCCTTTTCGCCCATTTTGGTGAAGACTTTCCAATCTGCCGCGCAAATCAAAATGTACAAACCGAAAATGATTGCCAACGCAATGAAAACGACGGCTACCGGTTGACCTTTAAGTTCGGGAAAAATTTCTCCAATTGTCATTGTTTTTATCTCCTTGTTGCGTGTTCACGCCTTATTTCCTTAAAAAACGGGTTTATTATATGCACATCGTATGCACGTGTCAAACGTATGAACGCATTTTTTGTAGTACGATTAAAATTTTTTAATCTGTTTTTGCGTGGATATAGCCAAAAAAATCATTGAGAATACAAAAACGCCGCTTTTGCAAAAAAATCATAGCGTTGAAGTTTTGCAAGCAGGACGTTTTTTTTGTGAAAGTTGAAGATTTAATTTTCGCAATTATGCGTTTTGCCGTCAAGTTTTGCTTTGAGGGCGGTGTAGGCGGCAATGTCCGAGCGCACTATCGTCAGAGGCGTGATGGAAACGTAACCGTCAACCGTTGCGTCGCTGTCCACGCTCACGTCATGGTTGTTTTGGTGTATGCAACGTCCGTTTTGTCGCCACGTTCCGTCGCCGAGATCAATGAAATCGTCGGTGAAGTACGCTCCGCCTTGGCGTGTGAGCAGTATGGATTTTGCATCCGCGGGGATATTTACGTTGAAAAGTTTTCCGTACGCAAACAGGTCGTTGCTCACGACGAAATCGAAGATTCTGTCAAGCCATGCTTGCGCGTCGTCAAAACTTTTCGTGTGCGTTGAAAGCGCAATTGCGTTCAATCCTCTTATGCACGCCTCGAATATTGCGCCGTTCGTTGCGGAATACATGATGTCGTGTCCGAGATTGAAGCCTTTGTTCACGCCCGATATGACGAGATCGTAGGTTTCGCCAAGTCCGATCGTTGCAAAACGCACACAGTCGGCAGGGGAACTGTCCACGCTGAACGCGCGCACGCCGTCGAGATAATCGATTTTTTTCACCTCAAACGGTTGGTGTATATTGATTGAGTGACTTTTGCCGCTCTGCTCGTATTTCGGGGCACAAACGGTCACGTCGCCGTATTGCTTTGCCCATTGCGCCACGAGCATCAAGCCTTCGGAGTCAATTCCGTCGTCGTTTGTAAGAAGAATTTTCATAGCCACCCCGTGTTGTTTTCCTTGTAGTTTTTGACGATTTCGTCCGCGTCGCAAATCATGCGTTTCATTTCTTTTTTGCCGTGTACGGTTGCGCCGCAAGCCCTGTCGTGACCGCCGCCGCCGTATTTTTCGGCAAGTGCGTTTATCGTTGTGAATCTCGAACGCAAACGAACGCGTATTCCGCTGTCCTTGTTTTCGATAAACGCAAGCCACACGATTGCGCCTTTGATGCCGTCAAGGTAGGATACGACGTTGCTTGCCTGTTCGTTTGTCAGATTGAAACGCTTTTGCATTGCCTTGTCAACGTAGATGTAGGCAACGCCGTTTTTTGTGACTTTCATCTTTTTGTAGACGTACGCCTCGAATTTGAAGACGTTGAAGTCGTCGAGATTGAGGTTTGCGTAAATCCATTCGGTGTCTATGCCCAAGTCGAGCAATGCGCCCGCTCTGCGCATGGTTTCGCCGTCAACCGAGCTGAATTTGAATCGTCCGCTGTCAGTCACCATGCCGGTGAATACGTAGGTTGCGCCCTCTTTGTCAAGAGTCAACTCGTCCTTGAAAGTCAGCCAAAAATCCACTATCATCTCGCAAAGGGAAGAGCGTTCCTCCTCAACCCAACTCAAATCGCCGTACGGTTTGACGTCGATGTGGTGGTCGATTTTGACGATTTCCTTGCCGAGAGCGTATTTTTTGTTTGATATGCGGTCGGTTGTTGCGGTGTCGCAAACGATCACGAGTGCGTCGGCGTACTTTTCGTCGTCGATAGGAGCGTCCTCTCCGCCCAAAAACGCAAGATATTCGGAGGAATCCTCGTTGATGACGTAAATTTCCTTTTGCGGAAAGGATAGTTTGAACATGCGCGCAAGCCCTTTGCTCGAGCCGATTGCGTCGCCGTCGGGGCGGAAGTGCCTCGTGACGACGATTCTGTCGTATTGCTTGATTTTGTCAAGAATTTGCTTTTTTATTCGATAATTGTCCGTCATATTCTTTCTCCGTTTGAAACGAGTGCGTCAAGTTCGTCAAGCACCTGCATTGCCTCCTGTCTGTCTTTGAGGGTTGCGCCGCTCGCTTTGAGGTGTCCGCCGCCGCCGTGCGCCACCGCTATTTGATTTATGTTCAGGTTTTTGGAGCGTATTTCGCAAAGTACGCCTTGCTCGCACTCGGTGAAGTTCACCCATGCGTCAACTCCTTTGAGGTCCGCCATCGTGTTGACGTAGCCTCTCGACACGCTTTGCGGTTCCATCCCGAGCGATTCGACTCTCGCCTTGTCGGAGTAGGAGTAGGCAACGTTATGCTCGGTGAATTGCACGGACAGCACGAATTGCGCGCGCTTTTTCACGTTTTCGTAAGTGTCGACATAAAGGTTTGAATATATCTCCGAAGGGTTGAAACCCTTGCCGAGCAGAAAACTCGCCGACTCAAACGTGCGCGGCGTTACGCTGTCGTAATAAAAACGTCCGCTGTCCGTCACGATACCCGTGAACAACGCTTTTGCAGCGTATGAATCCACGTCAAGCCCCCACTCGCGAACGAGATACGTCACAAGACCGCAACAACTCTCAAACGACGTGTCGTCAACGTCGATGTCCGCAATGTCCTCAACGAATATGTGGTGGTCTATGCGCAGAATCGTCTTCGCAAGCGTGTAGCGTTCGTCGGATATGAGCGACTTGGCGGACGTGTCGAGCACTATCGCCAGTGCACCGTCGTATACGTCGTCGTCAACGACGTCCATTTTGCTGCCGTCCATAAAAGAAAAACGCCTCGCGTCGTCACCCACGGCATACACTTTTTTGTCGGGGAAGTTGGTTTCAAGCACTCGCTTCAAGCCGATTTGACTGCCCATTGCGTCGCCGTCGGGATTTGAGTGACGATGTATCACTATCGTGTCGTGTCGTTTGATTGCTTCCAACGCTTTGCTTGTCATCGAATTCGTCCTTTCCCGATTTTGATATTCAAGAATACCACAAATGAAAAGACGTGTCAACGATGGCACGGAAATCAAAGGAAATCGCAATCGAGAAGTATGACGTTATGTCAATTTATGGTGCGACGAATGAATGACGGGAAATTCTTAAAATTACATTAATAAGGGCTTTGGAAAAACGCAATCTGTTGACTTTTTCCGTTTGCATTTTATAATTTCTTTTATAAAACAAATTTGCAAGGAGCGACTATGAGCAAACTTACGACGAAAAAAGCAATCGCGGGCGCGCTTAGAGAACTGATGGAAGAAAAGCCTGTTTCCAAGATTACGGTCGGGGATATTGCGGATCGTTGCGGAATAAACCGACAGACCTTCTATTATCATTTTCAGGATATTCCCGATCTTGTCGAGTGGATTTGTATCGTTGAAGCGGATGAGGCAATTGAAAACAACAAGGATTATGCGACGTGGCAAGAAGGAATTCTTGCGGTGTTCGAGAAGTTGAAAAAAGAAAAAAGTTTTACGAAAAATCTTTATCGTTCCACACCGAGAGAAACCTTGCTCAACTATTTGTACAAAATGGTGTATCCGCTCTTGTATGCCGTCGTTGAAGAAGAGGCGCAGGGCATGAGCGTGCGCGAAGAAGACAAAAAA
>CAVABL010000125.1:0-3807 GCA_963586735.1 Firmicutes bacterium TM09-10 | reverse complement strand
TATTGGGAATGGCCGTGGGGTAAGGGTAGACCGGGTTGGCATATCGAATGTTCGGCAATGAACAGAGCGGCTTTCGGCGAACAAATCGACGTGCACGGCGGCGGCAGAGACCTCATCTTCCCCCATCACGAAAACGAGATTGCACAAACGGAATCGCTCACGGGCAAGCAGTTTGCAAAATACTGGATTCACAACGGGCTCATCAAAGTCAACGGACAAAAGATGAGCAAATCTCTCGGCAACAGTTTGCTTCTTGCAGACTTGCTTGACGAGTACAAACCCGACACCATAAAATACGCTTTGTTGCAGACGAATTACAGGGGCGACATCAACATTACCGACGAACTTTTCACCGATGCCGAAAAGCACATGTACGAGTTTTACAAAACACTCAAAGAAGTTGAGGAAAGCGGACTTGAAAGCGACAAGCAAAGCAAGTGGATTGACGATTCATTCAATCGCGCAATGGACGACGACTTCAATACCGCAAAGGCACTTGCCGACTTGTTCGGAATTTTCAAGGGCATAAGAGCAAAACTCAAAGCGGGTGATTCCGAGGCGGTTGCGGACGCAAAACAAGTTGTGAAAACTTACGGTTTGCTCGGGCTTTTCAAGTGCGATCCAAAAGAATTCGTTGCGTATTACGAGGCAAAGCAAAAGGCAAAAGAGAGCGACGTTCCAAAGGAAGTGCTCGATCTCGTTGAGCAAAGAAAACTTGCTAAAGCAAACAAGGACTGGGCAAGCGCGGATGCATTGCGAGCAAAAATCAACGCGCTCGGCTACAATGTCAAGGACACGAAAGACAGCTCTTTTGCGGAAAAAGCATAAGTCACAATAAAACACAAAACAAAGTTTATATCTGCAAAACGATGCGATAAAAACCTTGTTTTGCAATAAAAAGCAAACGATGCGACGAGTGAAAAAGATTTCCTTGTGCGTGCGTTGAGGGCAAACCCGACGAAAAATCATCTGTATAACTTTGGAGAAGACGTATGAAAAGACGCATATTTACGACAATTGACAACCTTTCAAAGAGGGAGGCGTTCAACGCAAAATATGCCCAACTTGAAAAGAGAAGAGATGAGCTCGACAAGAAAATAAGGCGTGAAGAGCGCGAAGCAAAGCTTGATATTGCCAAGGAAAACGTTGAAAAATACGCAAAAAAAGCGCAAAAATATGCAAAAAAACAGGCAAAAAAAGCAGCGTACGACGCAAAATATCTTTACGTTGCGGGCGGCCACGCAAAGAACGAATTCCTCGGTTGGCTCACGATTTTCAGTTTTCGCCGTTCACACAAAGTCAAGACGACGAGGTTTGTCAGATACGACGAAAACGACAAGAGATTGTATCTTGATTTTTACGAGCCGAAAAACAGAGACAGAAGCAAAAAGGCAAGAGTTTTCGTTTATATTCACGGAGGCGGTTGGATAGGCGGTTTGCCCGAAACAAGGGAAGCGTACACCACGAAACTTTGCGAAAAAACGGGTTATTTCGTGGCAAGTTTGTATTACGGCGACGCGCCGTTTTATGGACATCCCGAGATGATTCAAAACGTTTACAAGGCGTTTGCATGGCTCAAAGAACACGCCGAAGACTACAACATCGACATGGACAGAATCTTCGTCGGAGGCGAGAGCGCAGGCGCGCATTTGAGCAGCATGGCGGGCGCAATCAGCACCAATCCCGAATATGCTGCGCATTTCGATCTGGACGAGCGTTCAAAAAACCAGAGAATATCCGCACTCATGCTCAATTGCGGCGTGTACGACTTTCCAAAAGCGTTGCACACCGGCTTCAAAAACATCGGCATCTACACGCAGTCCTATTGCAAGGGCGTGCCCGTTGACGAGTGCAGCGAGGATCTTCAAAAAGAGATTTCACCGATCAATTGGGTGACGAAAGATTTTCCGCCGACGTTTGCGATTTCCGCCGAAAACGACAAACTTGCCGTTCTCACGTTCGACCTTGTCAAAAAATTTCAAGACCTCGGCGTGACTTACGAACATTATCACGGCGAGGGCAAGTGGGCGGTGCATGCGTTTGCGGTTGCGCAATTCCTAAAAATCTCAAAAGAGGCGATGAAACGCACGATTGCCTTCCTCAATTTTTTTGAGATAGAGTGAAACCGAGTTCGCAAAAATACGATTTGCTTTGAATTATATCGAACACGGTTTATACACGATATTTACGTCGAATATAAACGCGCAAGGTTGAAAAACGCCGCGTATGCGTGGCGAAAAACGCAAAAGTTTGATATTGGCGCAAATGTGTTTTGACGAATCGTTTGACCGTTTAGACATTTCGGCGCACATATTGAAAAAAGACAACAAAAAAACGTCGGCACGGAAAGCGACCACACCGACGTTTTCTTTTTTCAATTTACAAAGCGATTATTCTCCGAGATACGCGACTTTGATTTTTTCGTCCTGCAAGAGTTCCTCGCCCGTGCCTTCGAGAGCGATGAGCCCTGTTTCGAGCACATACGCTCTATTTGCCGCTGACAATGCTTTTTGCGCGTTTTGCTCAACGACGAACACCGTCGTGCCGGTTGCGTTGATGTTTTTTATGACATCGAATATGACGTTGACGTAAAGCGGTGAAAGTCCCATCGACGGTTCGTCGAGCAGGAGCATTTTCGGGCTTGACATCAACGCTCTTGCCACGGCAAGCATTTGTTGTTCGCCGCCCGACATAGTTCCGCTGACTTGTTTTGCACGCTCTTTGAGCACGGGGAAAATCTCGTAGACTTTTTCGTATGCCTCTTTGACCGTTTTTGAATCTTTGACGGAGTATGCGCCGAGTGCGAGATTATCTTTGACGCTCAATTCCTGAAAAACTCTGCGTCCTTCGGGCACTTGCGTCAGACCTTTTGCCGTGAGTTTGTGCGCAGACAGGCGAGTTATGTCCTCGCCGTTGAAAAACACACTGCCGCCCGATTTTGGCAACAGTCCGCTTATTGCCTGCATTATTGTTGTTTTGCCTGCGCCGTTTGCACCGATCAAAGAGACGATTTCGCCCTCGTTGACTTCAAGCGAAACGCCTTTGACGGCGGTGATAAGACCGTAGTTGACCTTCAAATCTTTGACTTCAAGTAGTGCCATATTACTCTCCCAGATACGCTTTGATGACGCGCGGATCGTTGAGAACGTCCGATGTTTTGCCCGACAGCAATTCCTTGCCGAATTCCAAAACGGTGATTTCGTCGCAAATGCCGTTGACGAGTTTCATATCGTGCTCGATCAAAAGAATCGTCATATCGAATTTTTCTTTGACGAATTTGATCGTGTCCATGAGTTCCGCCGTTTCGTGAGGGTTCATTCCGGCGGCAGGCTCATCGAGGAGCAGAAGTTTCGGATTGGTTGCAAGGGCGCGAGCGATTTCAAGTTTGCGTTGTTTGCCGTATGGCAGGTTGTAGGCGAGTTGGTTGCGCTCTTCGAGCAGACCGAAAACGTCGAGAATTTCCTTTGCCTTGTCGCGCATCGCAACTTCCGAAAAATAAAATTTCGGCGTTCTGAACAGCGTTTGCGCGACGTTGCACTTAAATTCGGGTTGATTTGCAAGCCCGACCATAACGTTTTTGACGACGCTCATATTGTTGAAAAGTCTTATATTTTGAAACGTACGCGCAATTCCTTTTTTGTTGATTTCAATCTGACTTTTGCCCGTCACGTCCTCGCCCGACAGATATATTTTGCCCGTCGTCGGCTTGTACACGCCCGTGATTAGATTGAACACCGTGGTTTTACCTGCGCCGTTGGGACCGATCAGACCGTAGATAAGGTTTTTGTTTATGGTGATGTTGACGTC
>CAVABL010000124.1:0-3811 GCA_963586735.1 Firmicutes bacterium TM09-10 | reverse complement strand
ATTGCAACGCAGTTGCTTCTTCCACAACCCAAACGCAGTTTGGATATCATCGTGCCCTGCACGATATCATCCGAACATAGCGAGGATATCATCGCACTTTGTGCGATATCATTGATTGTGCCGATAGCGCAATCCCGTGCGATATCATTGCAACAAAGTTGCTTCTTCACTTATTAAACTTCGCCACACTTCTCTTCTTCTCGTAGCTCACTCTTCTATGGTGAATTGACGGCAGCACTTCGATGATAGTACGCTTGATGATTGCGATATCTCCCATTGTGATCGGGCATTCGTCAAACTGGCGCAATTCCATTTTCTCGTCCACGAGTTTATTGATTCTTGCCTCGAACTCCTCTTTCGTGTCGGGCATATATGCGCGCATAGCGGCCTCGATCGTGTCGGCGATCATGATGATAGCGGCGATTTTTGTTTGCGGTTTCGGACCTGCGTACGTATACTTATCAACGGCAAGATCCCCTTCTTCTTTGAGAGTCAGAGCTTTGCGATAGAAATATCCCACCGGCGACGTTCCGTGATGTTCTCTGCATATTGCGACGATCTCTTTGGGGAGTCTGTTTTGTTTTGCCAGGATCTCGCCGAAGAGCGTATGCGACGTGATCATACTCACGCTGACTTCGGGGATGAGTTCGTCGTGGGGGTTATACGATGACTGATTTTCGCTGAAATATATAGGCGCTTTGAGTTTGCCGATATCGTGATAATACGCGGCGCATCTTGCCATATTCGGATTCTCGCCGATAGCGGACGCGCAAGCCTCTGCGAGATTGCCCACGACCAGCGAGTGATTGAAAGTGCCGGGAGCTTCGCTTGCGAGGCGTTTGAGAAGAGGATTTGAAAGATTGCAAAGTTCGTTCAGTCTGAAATCGTCCGCTATGTTGAACATACCCTCGAAGATTGCCACGAGCGGCATAAACACGAGCGATGCGGCGATATTTGCGCCGTACGACCACACGACGTGCCACAGCAGTTGCATAGAGGTATCTCCGCTTGCAAGCGTAAACATCACCACGAGCGGTTGAATCGCAAGAGGCGTCACCATAGACACAAGCAAAAATTTGAGGCGCGTGAGGTGTTTTTTCTCGTAGAAGTTGACGATAATTGCACAAAGACTGTTGCAAATGAGCGACGCGATGACCGTCGTATACTCAAACGTCACCGTATCGCGCATGAATGCCACCGCAATCATGATTGCCACCACCGCCGTAGACAGCGTTGCCGAACGCCTGTCGATAAGTTCGATGAGCACGAGCGTCGCAAGCGCGATAGGCATCGAGTACGGGTTGAATTTCGTTGCCGTCGCAATCGACGTCACGAATGTAATAACCACGAGGATAATCGTCAAATGGAAGTCTCTCACGCTCGTGCCTTTTGCCTGCGTAAAGCGATAAATTCCTGCCATGAGGAAGATCACGAGCACCGTTGACGCTATGAATATAGCGGTTGTAGACAGTGCGTGTTCGGGTGTAAAGGCGTCCATAAAATCGCCAATCATAAACAGCAAAAACAATGTCATGGCAAACACGGCGACGATTGCCGTGAAGAAGCATTTGCCGATATATCTCGACACGTTTTTTCTTGCGATTGCCTTTTCTTTTTCCGCTCTTGAAAGATCTCTTACGTCATCTATCATAATTCACTCCTGCAAGGCGTCGCGTTCGACGGCGTTCCTTGCCGATTCTGCTTTTTCATATGCTTGAATGATTCTCGTCACGAGTTCGTGGCGCACCACGTCTTTTGACGAAAGTTTCACGATTTCGATTCCCTCAACGCCGTCGAGCACCTCGATAGCGTCGCAAAGTCCGCTTCTGACGTTTTTGGGAAGGTCGATTTGAGTCACGTCGCCGTTGACGACGATTCTGCTGTTTTCGCCCATACGGGTGAGAAACATTTTCATTTGTTCTCTTGTCGTATTTTGCGCTTCGTCGAGGATGATAAAACTGTTTGAAAGCGTCCTGCCTCTCATATACGCAAGCGGAGCGATCTCGATGCTTCCGCGCTCGATATGGCGAAGATAACTTTCCTGTCCCATCATTTCCTGCAACGCGTCAAAGAGCGGGCGCAGATACGGATCGACTTTTTCGTTCAAATCCCCGGGCAAAAATCCGAGTTTTTCGCCTGCCTCAACCGCAGGGCGAGTGAGGATGATTTTGTCAATTTCCTTATTTTTAAGCGCGTACACGGCAAGCGCGACGGCAAGATACGTTTTACCCGTGCCGGCGGGTCCGACGCCGAACACGATGCTCGAGCGTTTGATTGCGTCAACATACTTTTTCTGTCCGAGGGTTTTCGGGCGGATGATTTTTCCTCTTGCGGTGATAGCGACCGTGCCCATAAGGTCCTCGACGTCGAAATTCTTGCCCGTCTTTGCGTAGCCGATGACCATATTGACCTGTTGTGCGCCGAGGTGTTGCTTTTTGCACAGTTTTTCAAGAGCGTTGACAGCGTTGATAGCACCGTCCACGTTCTTTTCCTCGCCACTTATTTTCACGCTTGTCCCCATTGCAAAAACGTCCACGTCAAAGGCGTCGGTGAGTTTTTCGATATTCTCGTCCAATTCCCCGAACACGCTCATCATCACGTCGTAATTTTCAAATTGTTTTTCTTTTTGAGTTTTCATTCAGATGATTTCCTCTGTTTCGAGCGTGAGTGTGACGTACGTCCCGTCGCTCGTATCGCGCACCTCGTAGTATGTGGCAAGCACGGTTGAGTCTTCCTGCAAATCCGCAACGGCGTGCGAATACACTTCTCTTTTCATATCCTCGACGCCGAGCGTATTTTGCACCCGTTCTTCGACGATTTGCTCAAATTCAAAAGAGTAGATTTTCATCGGGAGGAGAAATCCGAACTCTTTCGTCTTCGTTTTCAATTCGTATCTTTCAAACGGACTTTTCGGCGTTTTCGGCGTTTTGCCGAAGATTCCGAGCCTCGTATACGTTTTGCTCGAAGAGATTTTTTCAACGCTTATCTCGTTTGCAAAAAACTCCGTTCGTTTTCTATACACCTTGCCAAACGCATATCCCTTCGCATCCACGGGGATTTTCTCGTCGCCGTATTCGACCCAGCCGTTAATCAGCGTATCTCCCGCGTCAACCACGTCGCCGTACTTCACTGCCGCGCTTCCGCCCTCGACGACGACTCTCGTCACGACCGCGCGTTTTTTTGCAATCACGCTCTTCGATTGCCCTTGCGCATATTGCGTGTCACTTTGTGCGATTTTATACAGCACCGTCACATGCGTTCCCTTTTTCGACACGCTCGCATACGCCACCTTATCAAGGGACGCAATCGCTTTTTCAAGTCCTTGCTCGTCAAAATCGGCAAGGCGCGCGCCCTCTTTGAGTCCGCACTCATTCAGTATGTCGCATATCCGCCCGTTCAATGCGCAGTCGTCCGCGCCCTCGCACACGACGCTCACGCGCGTGACGAAGGACGAGTAAACGAAAAACGCACATGCAACGACGCAGATTCCGCAAATTATTCCCGCTCTTGCAAACGAGCGAAAAAGCGTCACCGGCAATCCGCTTACTTTAATTATTTTATAATTATAACATAGGTTATCCAATAATGCAATAATCTTGCCGCATTGTTTGCCCTCAACCCAAAACCGCACGCCCTCTCTTGACGTTTCCACGTTTTCAATCTTCGATATCTTTGAAATCGCAACCAGCGAGCGCACGGCGTTTTCGCCGTACGCATCAATTTGCGTTTTTCCGACTTTACTCTCGATTTTGCGGATTCTATCGATATATTTTCTCTTTTTCGAGACGAGTTTTTCAACGAAAATCTCCTC
>CAVABL010000123.1:0-3832 GCA_963586735.1 Firmicutes bacterium TM09-10 | reverse complement strand
GTTTTGACATCGATCTCGGCACAACAATGCGGACACTGAATCGTCTTTGTCCCTTTCATAAAATGATTCTCCCGATTGGTAAATTTCATGTGTTGTTAGCATACAAAATGTCAACACTTCGATACATATTTGTATCACACACCGTTTTCATAATACATATATGTATAATCAAAGTCAATATGATCGACATGAAAAATTTTAGACTTCGCGAGTTACGTGAAGAAAAAAATCTGTCTCAAAGACAACTCTCGTTGCTTACGGGGATTTCGCAAGCAAACATTTCCCGTTGGGAAGCAGGCATAATAATTCCGAATGTTTTGGATTGTTGGAAACTTGCGGAATTTTTTGACGTAACGATAGATTATCTCATCGGCAAAGAACAAGATTGACAAATTTACATTGAAAAAGCACAACTTCGGTTGTGCTTTTGTTTTTTTATGCTTGAACATCGCTCATTGCTTGCCCAGAGATAAATTGCCAAAGGGCAAATGACAAAAAGAAGTCGAGCATGTGTAGCGCAGTTGCAATATTTTATTAAAACGTTGACCAAACGCGTTCAAGGCTCACAACTCGCTGAAGTCGAAAACGAGGAGCGGAACGCACAAAGGTACAGCACCTCGTCCGCAGGCTGGCAATCATAACCACGCGTGAAACGCGAGGTATGCACCAGCCCTTCAAGGGCATGTTACCCGCTAGACGTCTTAAGACGCATTGAATCGTTCGCCAACCGCTTGGTTTTCACAGGCAGCCACTCAAGTGGCTGTCTTCTTTTCTGTTAAACCTTTTCGCCCGTAAACGGGTCTATGTATTCCTTTATGCTTATTTGGTCGCTCATTATATCTTCTTGCAGTTGGTTTCGGACGTACTCGGCAATCTTTGCCTCGTTACGCCCCACCGTATCCACATAATACCCCCTGCACCAGAAGTGTCTGTTGCCATATTTGTATTTCAAGTTTGCGTGCCTGTCAAATATCATCAGCGAACTCTTGCCCTTGAGATACCCCATAAACTGTGCAACACTTATATTTGGCGGTATTTTTACCAATAGGTGTATATGGTCTGGGCAAGCGTTCACTTCCAAAATCTCAACCTTTTTTACCTCACACAATTTCCGTATTATTTTGCCTATATCCGCTTTTATTTTGCTGTATATTGCTTGTCTGCGGTATTTAGGTGCGAACACTATATGATATTTGCAATTCCATTTGGTATGTGATAAACTACTTGTGTCATTCATGACAAAATCCTCCTATGTTTTACTATCGCGGTTGGCGAACCTTCTTTAGTTTAACATAGGAGGATTCTTTTATCTAAAGATTTTTTGTTCCACCACTTCAAGTGGTGGTTTTATTGTCGCTAAAGGCTACAATGAAAAAGCACGGCATTTTGCCGTGCTTGTTTGTGCGTCTTGAACGCGTTTGGTTAACGTTTTGAGAATTGGGGTGCTTTACGTGCCTTGTGCAATCCGTATTTCTTACGCTCTTTCGCACGAGGATCACGCGTGAGGTAACCTTCTTTCTTGAGGATTGCTCTGTACGCTTCGCTGTCCGCAACGCAGAGTGCTCTTGCGATGCCGTGGCGAATTGCGCCTGCCTGACCGGTGTAACCGCCGCCGTACACGTTGACGTAAACGTCAAACTTGTCGGTTGTGCTCGTTGCAACGAGGGGCTGATTGACGATGAGTTTCATCGTGTCAAGAGGGAAATATTCGTCAAGAGTGCGTTTGTTGATGACGATATTGCCTTCACCGGGAATAAGACGAACTCTTGCGATAGCAGTCTTTCTTCTGCCTGTGCCGAGATATTGAACTTTCTTGGTTTTCTTTGTAGCCATATTTCACCTCTCAATCAGTTGAGTTTGAGCTCAACGGGGCATTGTGCCTGATGATCATGCTCTGAACCGACATAAACGCGGAGTTTTTTGAGCATTTTTGCGCCGAGGGTGTTCTTGGGGAGCATACCCTTGACTGCCTTATACACGACGAAGTCAGGTTTTTCAGCCATCAATTTCTTGTATTGGATTTCCTTGAGTCCGCCGATGTAACCGGTGTGATAACGATAGTATTTGTCCTCGAGTTTTTTGCCGGTGAGAACAACTTTTTCGCAATTGATTATGATAACGTGGTCGCCGCAGTCGACATTGGGAGTATACTCGGGTTTGTTCTTTCCTTTAAGGATAGAGGCAACCTGAGATGCAAGACGTCCGAGCACCATATCGGTTGCGTCGATGACGTACCACTTGCTTTCCACTTCGCCGGGCTTTGCCATATAAGACTTATTGTTTTTTGCCATTGTAGACAAGTCCTTAGCCATTGTGCTAACCTCCAAAATTTGTTTTGCAAGAGCACGGGACGATCGGAGGGGCTAGTTCTTCACGCAAGCCATACTTCTTCCAAAAATATGCTTGATAATGATATTAAATATAGCAAAATAAGTCAAGCGTTTTTCCGCCAATTCGTATATTTTTTTACAATCGCCGACGATATTTTGCACGTATGCGTTTTTCAGCGCGCGTTTTCTATGCGGATTTTCATTGGTTTGCACGGCATTTTGACGAGGTTTTCAAGCAAGGATTCCTTGTCGTTCACAAACACATCAGCGCTGTTCACGCCCGCAAAAGACACGGTTAGACGCTCGGTTTTCACGCCGTCCGGAATGATGATGACGTCATATCCCGTTTCGTCTTTTTTCATTGCAACCGCGATTTTGCCCACTTCGTCAAACATCGTATAAACGTTGTTCCCGAGATAAATCTTCAACTCTATATCTTCAAAATCCATCGAATTTTTTTCTGTGTTCAAAAGAGGAATTATCGCTCCTTCCTTTGCGAAGACGGGATATCTTTCAAGCGGACACTCAACGGTATATTCCCTGCCGCCCTCGTATTTCTCGTTTGTGAAAAAGTCAAACCAAACTCCGTCGGGCAACCAAATTTTTTGTTTTGCAATGCCGTTTTTGCCTTTTTTCGTGACGGGACAAACATATGTTTGCTCGCCGAAATAGTATTGATTGCGCCACTTTTTGTCGTAGGTGCGCTCGTCCTTTGAATAGTAATAAGTCGGGCAAACGAGCGGCACACCTTCCGTTGCCGTGCGAACGTTTGCGCTGTAAAGATATGGCAAAAGTCTATGACGCAAGCGCATAAAATCTTCGGCAACCGCCTCGACCTTCGGATAATTCCACGGTTCTTTGCTCATTGCCTTGTTGTTTGAATGCAGGCGATTTATCGGTGAAAACACGCCGAATTGAAGCCATCTCAAATACAATTCGTTGTCACCATTGCCAAAAACGTGTCCGCCTATATCGTGCGACCACCACGTGTAGCCAGCGTTGGACGCGAGCGCGGTGAAATACGGTTGAAAATCGAGACTCTTCCAACACACGAACGTATCTCCCGAAAAGCCGAGCGGATAACGGTGCGAGCCAAGCCCCGCGTATCTTGACAAAATCACGCCTTTTTTGCCGTCACGATTGATGTCGAGCGTGTGATAGTGGTTCAAAAGCCAGAGCGGGTCAAGCCCTTTCATCTTAGATTCCGTGCCTTGTTGCCAGTCAATCCACCAAAAATCCACACCCATTTCCTCGTAGGGATGATGCAAAATATCGAAGTACGCATTACGGAATTTTTCGTCCGTAAGATCGAATTCGATCGTGCGCTTGCTTTGAGGATCGATGCCGCACGCGCGAGCCATATCGGAATACTGCTCCTCAAAATATCTCACGCCGTCGCGCGGATGCAAATTCATCGTCACGGCAAGATTGCGCCCTTTGAGGTCTTTGAGGAAGCCCTGTGGATCGGGAAACAACTCTCTTTCAAACGTATATCCCGTCCA
>CAVABL010000122.1:0-3854 GCA_963586735.1 Firmicutes bacterium TM09-10 | reverse complement strand
ACAACTACTTGCGCAAGATCGGCTACAAGGTTTGTGCGGCGGCATTTGGTGAGGACTACAATTCACTTGACGTGTTTGCTGATTTCAATTTTGACTATTTGAGATGTGAGGCGCAATATTTCGACACCGACAAAAACAAGAAGAAGGTGCTTGCGATGCTCGTCGGATACTGCAAGGCAAACAAAATCGGTTTCATCATGGAAGGGGTGGATTCACCCTCGCAATATTCGAGATACAAACGCGAAGGCGTGCAGTATATGACTGGGAAGGGCGTTTCAAAGCTTTCGCGGTGGGTGACCAACGAGATGCTGTTGCTCAAAGATCCCGAGGGTGAGGCGAGGGAAGAATATCTTGCTAAACTCCAAAAGACGCTTGACGCCAAGGAAAAAGCCGAGCGTGACGAACTCGAAGCGTTGAGGCTTGCGGCAATCGAAAAGGCAAAAGCCGCCGACGGTGAAAAGGTTATGCCGTCCGCGCCGAGACCGGAACTTGCAAAATCTCCGTATCAGGTGCGCCTCGAACAGCAAAAGGCGAGCGCAAGAAAGGCGACGGAAGAGCGTCAGACGCGCGCAAGGCTCATAGAGCAAGATCCCGAGGAAGCGGAAGAGCGCGAAAAGAAACTCATCACCGAGATGTCGCGCATGCGCTACGAGGGTGACGTGCAAAGCGCGCTTGCGTTGTCGTTTGCATCCCAAAAGAAGAGCGAACTCGGCATAGACAGACCTCTTGACGACAAACCATCTCGCAAGGCGGCGGAAAAAGTCATAGAGACACCGCCGACAAAAGAGGCGGAAGTCGTCGTGGACGAGGATGAAAACAGTGTGGCTGCGCCCGTGCGCCCCGAAACTCCGAGCGGATTTGTTTTGCCCAAAAAGAAAAAGAAGATCAAAGCAGATTTTGAAAAACAAGAAAAACTTTTGGACGAATACAAAAACGACAGTCTTTTTGGCGGATTGGGCATGTCGTCGGGCATGAAAGGCTTTGGCGTCACGATGCACATAGAAAGCAAGGACAAGGACGAACCCGATCTCGTTGGCAAGTACAACGACAAAGGTCAGTGGGTTGATGAGGACGGCAACGTGTTCAACGGCTACTTTGACGTTGAAGGCAACTGGATCGAATACGAGCAGTTTGACGTCAGCAAGGAAGGCTCCTACAACGAAAACGCACAGTGGGTTGACAAAGACGGCAACGTTTACGACGGATATTTTGACGAAGAGGGCAGGTGGATTGACTACACCTACACCGATCAGAACGGCGAGATTGTGGACAACGGCTATTTTGACGACAAGATTGGCAAGTGGGTGCCGTACGGCTACTTTGCAGGAGACGGAACGTATCACAAATTTTGAAGAGCAAAATTTGTGATAATGATATCGCCGATGGCGATGAAATCCTCACTGCGTTCGGATGATATCCCTTCGTGATGATATCCTCGCAATGCTCGGGTGATATCGTTGCTCTTTGCAACGATGATATCCACGCTATGCGTGCAGTTGAGGAAGAATTGTAAAATTTAAAAAAAACAAACATATAAAACAACGATGAGTGAACAAGAAAACGACAACACCAAGGCAGAACAGGTGACTGCGCAAGACGAGCAATCCGCCAACACCGAGCAATCGGAGGCGGACGATTCGGCGAAGAAGTCCAAAAAATCTGCGAAAGGCGCAAAGGGTGACAAGAAGTCTGCCACCGAGAAGGATCAAGCCCGCTTGAAGAAGGAGTGGGAAGATTCTATCGTTGCGTCAAAAAAGGTGAAGCGAGAGGAGAATCGCCGCAAACTCAAGCGCGCGATGCTCGTTTTGCTTGTGTTTTCGCTTATCGTGACGTCGATTGTGTACGTGATGCTGTTGTTTATACAGGAGAACAACATCCGCATCACCGCAAGCAATCGCAACAAGGACAAATCGATATCCTTGTCAATGGACAATGATTTTTGGACGCCATATCTCAACGCAGACGGTCCGGAGCATATGTGGAACGTGAGCTACGACCAACGCTACAACACCGAGCGCATCGACACGATTGCCGAGGTTGAAAACATGCTCGAGGCGGACGAAGTTGTGCTTGGCGCGCAAAACGGCGAACAGTTCATCAGGTTCACGTTCATGCTCAAAAACACGGGCAACGACGCCGCTCACATCGACTATGAGATGACTCTCGAGTTTGACGAGCACGCCTTGCACGACGCCGTGCGCGTGATGTGGGGGCAGAGTTTCAAAAACGAAGAGGGCGCACTTGCCAACGACACGGATGTTGCCGTGTATGCCGCGCTTTCCAAAAACGAGCGTCTTGCCGGTTCAAACATAAACATGAACGGCGACGGCACGTCACGCACCGCAGAGGAAGGATATATCGAGTATGTTGCCTATCCGAGCGCAACAAACTGCAACAAGGGCGCGCCGTATTACAACATCAAGGACTATGAAAACGCCGTCGACACAGAAACGCGCTTTGCGGACATGGCAAACGGTTTTCAAGCAACCACGCCGTTCACATCCGACAACTATGTTTTCCAACGCCAAACTGACATGGCAAAAGGCGACATCATGTACTGCTACGTTTGCATCTGGATCGAGGGGAGCGATTTTGAATGCATTGACAATCGGTTGGGGGGGTATTGTAAGATTGGCCTTAATTTCTACGCTTCATAGACCGCGACAGAAAATTCGCCTGATGTCGAATTTTCTGGAGTGATATCACTGCGTGATGATATCCTCGCCGTGCTCGGATGATATCGTGCTTTGCACGATGATATCCACGCTGTGCGTGGGTTGCGGAAGGCGAAGCCTTGAATGCGGTTGTTTTGAAGTGATATCACCGCCAAAGGCGATATCATTGCGCTTGCATGTAATGTCGCTGCGCTTGATTCGCACGCTATCGCTCGGAATGACGACACGGGCGGGACACCCGCACCCGATTCCAATCATCCACAACTGAGCGAAGGAAAATATCGCTGCGCGCTTGCGTGCAATATCGCTTGCGCGTGTGCGCAAATATCGCTGAGCGGAGGGAAATATCGCTGTTGTCAACGGCAACAATGTCACTGCGCATACGCAACATGCAAGGTGGAAATTGTGAGGAAATATTAAAATTTTCTCGCAGGCGCGCGGATGACGTGGGTGCGAGCGCATGTTGCGCGCGGATATGACGCGAGCGTGTCGCGGGCGCACACAAGGCACGCGCAAGCGTATGCACGATGCGTGTTTAATATGCATTTTATGTATTAGATGAGTTTAATGATGAATATTAAACCCAAAATATACAGAAAAATTGCATAAATGTGTATAAATATACAAAACGACAAATGACTGAAATAACCGACAAAAATCAAATTTTGTGTGACTAATTGGCGTTTTGGGCGGATAAATGCGCGGTTTTTTTTGAACAAAATGACAAAAATATTGAAAAAAATTCAATTTGGGGGTTGACAGTTATGCATAAAGGTTTTATAATTTCGAATGTGAATAAATCAAAAGCCTCGCGCGTATGAATTTAACGGTGGGGCAGAGAGGAGTTCCGCACGAACATTGAACATGAAATATGCACTTGGCAAGAGAAGTCGCAAAAGGGCGAATGTGCGAAGAAGGCGTTGCAATGCGTTGCAATGCTTCGCAATCAATGATATCGCCTGCGGCGATGAAATCCTCACCGTGTTCGGATGAAATCACTGCGTGATGAAATCCTCACTGCATTCGGGTTGTGGGTAAATTGGAATTGTCCGCTCGCGCCATAGGCGCAACACCAAGCAAGCGATATAGCGGAACTGTGGATTGAGGTTTTGCCCTTGCATGAATTGCGAGCGTGTATCGGTTGCGCGGTTAGAAAAGCAATAAGGCGAGCGTGGCAGT
>CAVABL010000121.1:0-3864 GCA_963586735.1 Firmicutes bacterium TM09-10 | reverse complement strand
CGATTCTATCGTTATATAATATTATTTCGTCAACTAAATAGTTTATCAATAATATTATCAAAAGTATTAGCAAAAAAACATGCAGGCAGCGGAATGTGTCCGTTGCCTGCATGCATTGTGAGAACGAATTCCCACAACGACGTTTTGATTGGATCGTTATTTGACTGTGACGTCGTGATAGAACGTCTGATTCAACCCGTCAAGGTCGATAGAATACGTCACCTTGTACTTGCCCGTTTCTGCAAATTTGCCGTCGACAAGTTGAATTTGGGTTGACTCATCAACCGTCGTGCCGTCGTATTTGTAGATTGTCAAAGTCACGTCGTACACTTTCGTGTCCGTGCCCTTGACGTAGAGCGCATATCCTTCTGCGCCGTACTTAAATTCAAGCGTCTGCACTTGTCCGTCAACGACATAGAAAATTTTATCGACATTGGAGATGTAACCGCCAAGCGTATTTGCTATCTTATGGCTTGTTTTGTTCGATGCAAACAACTCGCCAAACGTCAAACTCGTTTCCCAATAATAATCGCCGATCTGCAGTTTGCACGCTATAGCCTCTTTTCTCGTATTGGAGCTCGAGTTAGCGCATGTTGCATTCAGGTTGGCAAAATTCGTTACACGCCCTTGTGAATCAAACGCAACGATACTACTTCTCGTTGCCCAAGTGAACGTTGCAGAGAAGTTTCCGAGTTTTGAGCCGTCTTCGGCAACTGCTTCAAATGCCGTTCCGTTCCAAACGACATTGTATGTGATGTCGTTGTATTTGATTGTCAGCATGTTGTTCACAGACTGCGTGACATAAACCAATGAAGACGAGCTTGAAATTGTGTAATCGTCACTGCACACAATTTCGATTTCCTTTGTGTCTTTGAGGGAATTGTTGGCAGCAGATTTATACGACAAGACAATCGTAAGTTTTTTGCCAACGTAAGCAAGATCATTTTTAAGAGTGTAAACTTTGTTGCCGTCCTCAACGGTGACATCGAACAAATCTGCAAGATTGCACTGATCCTTATCGATTTTGTACGTTATTGCATTTTGGAGTTCGGTCACACTTCCGTCTACGTCGACATAATAAGCGACATATTCGTCAAAATCCCAAACTTCGCCAAGGCCGAGTTTCTCGACTTCTTCTTTTCCGTCGGTACGTTGCAAATATGCGCTTTCAACCTTGAGCGTAACGGATTGCGATTTGATTCCGCCATCTTCGATATACAGCGTGTATGTGCCGCTGCTCGCCACCTTGTTGTCCACAAGTTCAACAACTTTGCCGTTTGCATCCTCAACCACGATGTTGCTTGCGTCAATCTTTCGATAGATTTTGTATTCTTGCTCCGCACCATCGACAGTTTCTTTTCCGCTGATAATCATAAAGTACGATTTTGATGTGCTACTCATTTTCACAGTTGATGCAATATTGGTAGAATTCGTTAAGGTCTTAGTTGTGGCCTTTGTCAAATCAACGCCACCTTCAAACGTCACAGTTTCGGGTTGAACGACTTCGACTTCGGTTTCAAACTTGAGTGCGCCTGCAATCGGGATGATATCGTCGATTGTGAAGTCGATATTCATTGAATCCAACACCTTAACTGCGCCGATAAGGTCGTTTGCAATCGCAACGTAGAACGCCACTTTTTGTTTGCCGAGCGTGTTCACGTCAAGTCCGTCAACAGCCATAATATAACCGCTGGAGGTCACTTCTTCTCCCTTGAGGTTGATACCCTTGATTGCAAACGCTTTGTCATTGTCAAGTTTTGCGTTTGAGGCGTAGCCATAGATATCAGAGCCTTGCGCGATCTTCATCGAAAGTCCGTCAAGAGATGTGATTTCCTTGATGAAATCGTTTTTACCGGTGTTATACGACGTTCTGATGCCGCAAGCCAAGGTGTCCGTTGCAACTTTTTCAGCGCAGGACGCATATGTCGCGCTTTGAATCTTGATGTTCATAGTGTCGCTGCCAAGCAAACCTGAAATGGACGACTGAACGCTACTGTTTGTCGTATCGACGCCGAGTTCTTTGAGAACGTGCATCACAAGATCGTAAAGTTTGATCGTAACTCCGTTTTCTTGCATATCGTCCGCATCGACATACTCAAGATATTCCTTGACCGTGTCAATCATATCTTTGATTTGATCGATTACGCTTTCCTCTTCCTCTGGTTCGGTAGGTTCGGAGGGTTCTGACGGTTCGGAGGGTTCTGACGGATCGGACGGCGGATTGACAATCATATCGATGACGTCAACGAGTGCGTCAAAGTCATAAACTCCGCCGACGCCCACAAGATAATATGTGTGGAAGTTCAAAACCGCAAAGCCTTCGTCAAACTTGCTGTGCAAAGTGATTATGTTCGTTGCGGATTTGGTTGTATCGTCAAAAACTTCGTTGACTTCGAGGTGAAAATAGCCGAGTTTTTTGAGGTTTGCAACGATGTTTTCCTTGCTCGTGTTGCCGATGAGGTTGAACAGCGCAAAGGGTTCGATGTCCGAATCGACTTTGATTTCGTACTTGTGAGCGACTGCGCCCGATTCGTCATAACCGACCGCATTGCCTCTCACGCTGAAGTTGAGCAGGTTGATTGCGTCGGCAGCTTGTCTTTGCTCTGCGGTGAGCGCAAAGTTTGCAAAAGTGTCCACCGAGGTTGAAGTCACGCCGACAAACGCTTTTTGCACGTCGAGGGTGTAGTTTGCAACGTCCACATTCTTTTTTGCATAGTCAAACGACAGATTTGCGCTTTCAAACTTGTCGTTTGCGTCAAATTTGAAAACGAGCGTGCCGGCAAACGACATCTCGGTTTGAGCGTAATAGAGCAAGTCGGCAAGAGATTGCACGTTTTCTTCCCTGCCTGCGTCGGTTATTGTCAAATCTCCGAAGAATTGCGCAACGTAAGCGTCAAGTTGTTCCTGAGTGATTCCGATTGCCGAAAGAATCGTGCTGCTGAGGCTGTTCCATGTCGGAGTGAGTTGCGCGATTGCGTCCGCAAGGTCGAAGTTGAGAGTATAGACGTTGTTTTCAACCGTTCCGGTTTCGCCGAAAAGAATGCTGATGACCGACGGAAGAATGGTCGAGATGTCAAGACCTCCGTTTGCGCTCGTCGTTGCGGTTGACTTGGACAACGCTCTGTAAAGAGTCGGCACGGAATAACCGTTGATTTTTTTGTATTCACCCATGACGTTACCAAAGAAATACGGGGTGTTTTCAATCATTTCATAGGCAATTCCGAACAGGGTTGTTGCCTTTTCGCTGCCTGCCTGTTTTGCCAATTCAACGACGAATGCGGTGTCGTCCTCGGCGGCGTTGTCGTTCAAGTTCGCATTGCCCTTGACTGTGAGCGTATACTTGACGTCGCTGTTTGTTTGACTCTTGTCGTCAATTGCAAACGACGCATTTACGTCCACGCCGAACTCCTTTCCGATTTGATAACTGTTTTTGAGATTCGCCCAAATTTCAGTCAACATATCGCTTGTTGCATATTCGGTATTTGCCGGTTTTTCGTCTTTCTTGCCATCATCTTTGTTGCATGCGCTGAGAATGACCATACTCGTGCAAAGGCAAACGACCAAAACGACCAACAAAACGGATAGCGTTTTTCGTTTCATAATTTTAGCTCCTATTTTAGTATTGGCAATATCTTCAAATATAACCCGCCACGCAAAAACGCTCCGCAAAATTTGCGCTCGTATCGCCCTCGGTTTTGCTCTTTTGACCGAACGCTCCGCCCGTTTCTGGACGTCGCAATATGATTTTCAATTCTGAATCACGCCGCACGAGAGGGCATACTTTCGGATATTACTCTGCTAAAAATGTACCCCCCCCCCCTTAAAAATTTATTAAATTTCCACATTTATTTTCAGTGTTAAAAG
>CAVABL010000120.1:0-3871 GCA_963586735.1 Firmicutes bacterium TM09-10 | reverse complement strand
TTCAAAGTTATCTCACGCACATCTTCCACAACCCAAACGCAGTTTGGATATCATCGTGCTTGCACGATTTCATCACGAAGTGATATCATCGCCGCAGGCGATATCATTGATTGCGACCTCGTCGCAATCTCGTGGATAACTCATCTCCATTCCGCCAATTCAAAAATCAATCTCTCCGTGTCTTTCCAACCAAGGCAGGGATCGGTGATGGATTTCCCGTACACCCCGCCGTCTGGAGATTGCGCGCCCTCTTCGATGTATGATTCGATCATCAGCCCCTTGACGATTGCGTTGATATCGTCGGATTGGCGCATACTATGCAGCACCTCTTTTGCGATACGCGGTTGTTCAAAAAACTTTTTTGCTGAATTCGAGTGGTTCGTATCGATGATGACGGCGGCGTTTTGCAAACCGCTTTGCGCATACAAATCGGCGAGCCTGCGCAAGTCCTCGTAGTGATAGTTCGGAATCGTTTGCCCGTTTTTATCCACCGAGCCTCTCAAAATCGCGTGCGCCAGCGGATTTCCTTTTGAATTGACTTCCCAACCCGAGTACACAAACGTATGCGGATGTTGCGCGGCGCGGATTGAATTCATCATGACGGACAAATCGCCGCTCGTCGGATTTTTCATTCCGACGGGGATATCCAAACCGCTTGCGGTGAGGCGGTGAAACTGATTTTCGACCGACCTTGCGCCCACTGCGACGTAGCACAGCACGTCGGACAGATAGAGATGATTTTCGGGGTACAGCATCTCGTCCGCGCAAGAAAATCCCGTTTCTCGCAACGCTTTTATATGCAGTTTGCGGATTGCGATGAGCCCTTTGAGCATATTTTCGCTTGCATGCGGATCGGGTTGATGGAGCATTCCCTTATATCCGTCCCCCGTCGTGCGCGGTTTATTCGTATAAATACGCGGCACGATGAAGATTTTGTCTTTCACTTTTTCCTGAACATCGCGAAGTCTTGCGATATAATCGAGCACGGCGTCCTCTCTGTCCGCAGAGCAAGGGCCAATGACGAGCAAAAGTCTGTCGTCTCTGCCCTCGAATATATTTTTCAACGCCTCGTCTGTTGCCTTTTTTTGCGAGGCGAGTTTATCGTCGATGGGGTACATTGCCTTGATTTCCTGCAAAGTAGGCAGTTTTCTTTTGAATTCGAGATTCATATCAATTCTCCTCGTCGCACTTATCGAAAGCCTTACGGCGCGTCGTTGAAAGGCGCATCATTTCACGTATGCTTTCTCTGTCGTCGTTTTTAATATAATTTTTGAGCATACCGAAATGCTCCTCAAAAAGTTCCATTTGCTCGACAATCTCGTCCTTATTGGCAAGGAAGAGTTCGCTCCACATCTCGTCGTTTATCTTTGCAATACGCGTCAGATCTCTGAACGAATCCCCGGTATACTCCGCAAGATGCGCGCTCTCTTTGCACACCATCAGCGACACCGCGATGCAGTGAGTGAGATGCGACAAAAATCCCACCATCTCGTCGTGTTGATCGCACGAAAGTTCGCATATATGCTTAAACCCGAGTTCTCTTCCGAGGTCCTTGCACAGTTCGATTGCATCCTGCGTATTTTTCTTTGTAGGCACGACGATATAGTTTGCCCCTTCAAAAATTTCCGCTTTGGCGTTTTCCACTCCCGAGCACTCTCTGCCAGCCATAGGATGCGCGCCCACAAACTCGACGTCGTTGCGCAAGATATTTTGAACGGCATGCACGACGGGACTTTTCACGCCCGTGACGTCGGTGACGATTGCGCCTTTTTTGAAATATCCCTGATATTTTTCAACCCATTCGACGACCGCGTGCGGATAGAGCGCAAACACGACGACGTCAAATTTTCCAATATACTCGCCGTCCGCAAAATCACGACCGCTTGCGATATATCCCCCTTCGAGCGCAAAATCGATTGTCTCTTTTCTCGTGTCGATTGCGCCCACATCATAGCCCTTCTTTGAAAGAGCCTCGGCATAACTTCCGCCGATGAGACCGAGCCCGACGATTAAAATTTTCATATCCTTATTCAATTTCATATTTCACCCCGAGTTCACCGATAGTTTCAAAGAAATTCGGAAAACTTTTTTTCACCGCTTCCGCGCCGACAAGATGTCCGCCGACCTTGCTCAAAAGCACGCTGCATGCCATGACGATTCTATGGTCGTTATGCGAGCAAACGTCACAACACGGTGTTTTTACATCGTTTTTATGCACCACAACGTCGTTTTCGTGCACTTCAACCTCAATTCCGAATTTATGAAGTTCCTGCGCCATAGCCGTTGCTCTGTCGCTCTCTTTGATTTTGAGTCTTTTCGTTCCCGTGAACGTCGCGCCGTTTTTGAGCGCAGCAACCACAAACGCAACGGGCGCAAGGTCGGGACAGTTTGCAAGGTCGACGACTGCGTTTTTATCGTTCAATTTCTTGAAAATCTCTTTGCAAATTTTATCCCCTTGCACGCTGTTGTCGTCAAGGTTTTCAACCTCGACGCTTCCGCCGATTTCGTCAAACGCCAACAGCATTGCGCCGTTTGACCAGTCGCCCTCGACAAAATATTTTCCGTTGCGATAACGTTGATTGCCTCTTATGCAAAAAACGTTTTCCCTTTTTTCGTTTATTTCGATTCCTGCTTTTTTAAGGACGTCAACGGTCAAATCGACGTACGCCCTGCTTTCCACGGGTTCTTTCACGACGATTTTACTATCTCCCTCGAGCAGTGGCAGCGCAAACATAAGTCCCGAAACGTACTGACTGCTCACGTCCCCGGGCAAGACGTATTCGCCGCATTTGAGCCTGCCCTCAACGACGATTTTCTCTCCGTCCGACTTCACGCTCACGCCGTTTTCGCCGAGTGCTTTTTCATACACCTGCGCGCCTCTTTCAATCAATCTCTTTGAGCCTACAAACACGCTTTTGTCAAAAAACACGCTTGCGATAGGGATGAAAAATCTCAACGTACTTCCGCTCTCTCTGCAATCGAAAACGTGATTCCCGTCATTGATTTCTTCGCCGTTGTCGCTCGAATTTTCGTTTTTCGTATCGAAATTTTTCGCACCGATGTTCTGCCCGTCACCGCGCCTCGCCGCATCGGGATTTTGCAAGTCGTTATCTTTTTGTGTCGCACTCGCGTTTTGAATCTCATCGCCGTTTTGCAACACGCAAACGTTCTGCGCCTCGCCGTCACACTTCGTCTCATTGCCGTTATGCAAGTCGTTATCTATTAGTGTCACATCGGCGTTACGAATCTCACCTATATTTTGCAAGACATTCTCTTTTTCGCTTACATCGTTATTGAACAGTTCTGTCACATTTGAACGAATCTCAACGACGTCGCCGTCCTTATGTGCGGAAACGTTGAGTGCTTTGACGCAATCCAAAGTTGCAAGCATATCTTCGCTATCCGAAATTCCGACGACTTCGCTTTTTCCGCACGCCAAAGCGCACGCAATCAACGTTCTGTGCGCAACGCTTTTTGACGGAGGAGCAACCGCCTTCCCTTCCGCTTTAGATTTTTCAAATCCGACTCTCATTTTTCAAATCCGACTCTCGTTATTTATCGCTTATTCGTACTCGTTTTTTATCTCGTTATTTATCGTTTACTCGTTATTTTGTTTACTCGTTGTTTATTATTTTTGTTCCGTTTATTATCTATTTACTCTTATCGTCTACTCTTACTTAATCTAATAGTCCAATTTTTACGTCTGCACGTCTGCACGTCCGCACGTCTGCACCTTCTTGCGCAAGCGGACAATTTCAATTTATCCTCAATCCAAACGCAGTTTGGATATCATCGTGCTTGCACGATATCATCCGAACACAGTGAGGATTTCATCGCCGTAGGCGATATCATTGATTGTGCCAACAGCACA
>CAVABL010000119.1:0-3991 GCA_963586735.1 Firmicutes bacterium TM09-10 | reverse complement strand
GGATACGGTTCATATGGATACCTTAAAATACATAGTCAAACGACTGCTTCTGTCGATAGTGATTCTTTTTGGTGTGTCTATTATCATTTATTCGCTTGCGCGTATGATGCCGACGGACTTCGTTGACAATCAGTACTCGTCGGCTGTGCAACAGGGCACTATGAAACAAGAGGACGTCGACAGAATCAAAGAATTGTACGGACTTTCAATGCCCGACGCTTTTTTGAGTCTTACGATTGGCAAAAACAGTCAGTTTGACGGCGAAACCTTCACCAAAAACACGAAAGAGGTTACTTACGACGAGGATATTTCTCTTGGAATCAAGAGTTATAACGAATGGTACGAAGGATCTTTTGACGGAAGCAAAAACACTCGCGTCGTGATCACAGCGGACAAGGATGAGGACGAAAAATATCTCAACACCGGCACGTTCAGTATTTGCAAAGTTACTTCGAGGGGCGCAAAAACCGACGGCGAAACTGACGGGGAAGACAATACGGACGCCATAATTACATTGGACGAGGTTCTTACTCCCGTCGAACAAGGCACGTATGTCGTCAACGAAACGGCGGATATGGCAAATACGACAATCCGTAGCATTACGTTTACGCTTTCGGACGGAACGGCGGTTGATGTGAACGTGCAATACAAGGTGGCGACCGGGTGGAATAAATTTGTTGCAATCATCAAAGGCTATTTCAACTGGCTCGGCAATCTCATTCAAGGCGATCTTGGCATGTCGTTCAAATATAAACGTCCGGTTGCAGACGTCATAGTGCAGAATATGGGCATTTCGTTTGCAATTGCGTTCGTGGCGACCATTTTGCAATTTGCAATCGCAATTCCGCTCGGAATCAAAGCGGCAACTCATCAGTATGGTTTTATCGACTATTCAGTAACCGTGCTTGCCATGATGGGTATAAGTTTGCCGACGTTTTTCCTTGCCGCACTTGCAATCCGATTGTTCTCGGTTGAACTCGGATGGTTTGAAGTCGGAGGAATCGCATCCGCATCGTTGCCGATGGACGCTTCCTGGATAGTGAGATTGGGCGATACGCTGTGGCACATGGTGTTGCCTATGACCGTTTTGGTCATTCTGTCAATCGGTTCGCTCATGCGTTATACTCGTACTAATACCCTCGAAGCTCTCAACGCCGACTATGTGCGTACCGCAAGAGCAAAAGGTCTGAGCGAGAAAAAGGTCGTCTATAAGCACGTGTTCAGAAACACGATGATTCCGCTCGTCACTATGATGGCAGGCATTTTGCCAAGTTTGTTTGGTGGCGCAATGATTACGGAAACAGTGTTCAGCATCCCCGGCATAGGCAAACTCGCTTACGATGCGCTTGTGGTGGCAGATATTCCGTTCATAATGGGTTACAACATGTTTATTGCTATTTTGACGGTTATCGGCACGCTGCTGAGTGACCTTATGTATGCAATCGTCGATCCGCGCGTCAAGATCGGAAAGTAAGGAGGAGAGTATGGACGAAAGAAAAGATGATATTTTTGTCGTGAATCCGACGGAAACCTTGCTTGACGAGCAAAACGACGTGGTGACAAACGTGATCGAAAACGGCGTCGAAGATCACAAAAACGATATAGAAAACGACGCTTGTAATAACGAAAAAATAGCGAAAGAAAACGAAGAAAATATTGAAACCGAAGACAACGAACCGAGCCTTGAAGAAGTTACTTCAAGAACGCTTAGCCCCGGCAGACTGGTTTTGAAGAGATTTTTCAGATCAAAATTGTCGATTACGGGTCTCGTGATGCTCGTTATTTTGTTCCTGTTTTCATTCGTAGGTCCGCTGTTTACAAATCTTCCGTTCATTTGGGGCGAAAGAGAGGCGGATGAATCAAAGAAAGTGAAAGAAACGTATTATACCGAAGTCCAAACTCCCGACTATGGCAGCGATACGGTGTATATCGTCACGTATTCCGAACCGACGAACTATCTCAAACCGTCCGCAGAACACTTGCTAGGAACGGACGACAAGGGATTTGACGTGTTTTCGCGTCTTATGTACGGCGGCAGAGTGTCGTTGACAGTCGGCTTCGTCGTTATAATACTCGAAACCATTATCGGTGTGTTTCTCGGCGGACTTGCAGGCTATTTCGGCAAGTGGGTGGATCAGGTTATTATGCGTATCGTCGACATATTCAACTGTGTGCCCACCATGCCTATGCTTATGATCGTCGGTGTTGCGCTCGACGCGCGTGATGTCACAGGCCCTGCAAAGTTGTATATCCTGATGGCGATGATGACTTTGTTCGGCTGGGCGGGGACGGCAAGACTTGTAAGAGGACAAATCTTGTCGCTTAGAGAGCAGGACTTTATGCTCAGTGCAGAGGCAAGCGGTCTTCCTGCAAGCAGAAAGATCTTCAAACATCTAATTCCGAACGTTATGCCGCAACTGATCGTTTCGATGACGCTCGGACTTGGCGGAATTATTCTCACGGAAGCAACGCTCGGCTATCTCGGAATAGGCCTTCCCGCAGAGTATGCGACTTGGGGCAATATGATCAACGCCGCCGCAAACAATACGGCACTCAGACTTTATCCGAATTTGTGGATATCGCCCGGCATCTGCATCGTTCTTGCGGTTTTGGCATTCAACTTTGTCGGTGACGGTTTGCGCGACGCATTCGATCCGAAGGCGAGGAGGTAAATTATGTTTGATAAAAAAGACAATAAAGAAAATAAAAACAAACATTATATAACCGCCAAAGAATCGCGTAATATAGCAAAACAAAACGCCTGCACCATTAAACGCCTGCAAAAACAAAGAGCGGCGTATACGAAAGACGATTATATCACGACGATGAAGAACGACAGAAACGTCGTGGAATTTGACAATTTGCATACATATTTCTTTACGGATAACGGCGTCGTGAAAGCGGTTAACGGAGTGTCGTTTGATATTCCGCAAGGTTCGACCGTCGGAGTGGTCGGCGAGTCGGGTTGCGGAAAATCCGTCACGAGTTTGTCACTCATGCAACTTGTCCAAGGGCCTATGGGGCAGATTATGGACGGAAGTATTCGTTTCCGTTCAACGCAAAGGAAGCCGATAGGCACGGAAGAGATACTCGAGCCGGTGTGTGACGAAAACGGCGAACAGGTGCTCGATGAAAACGGCGAGCCTAAAATGAAACCTTCTCTCGATAAAAGAGGAAAAGTGCGTCATAAAAAGATATTTGAAGAGACCGAAGTGGTGTACGATATTGCAAAGACGCCGATTTCGGAGATGTCAAAAATCAGAGGTAGAGAAATCGCAATGATTTTCCAAGAGCCGATGACTTCGCTTAATCCGGTGTTTACAATCGGAAACCAACTCGACGAAGTGACGCTTTTGCATGTTGAAGGCGCAGACAAGATTGCGGCAAAAGAAAAAAGCATCGAAATGCTTAAACTCGTCGGAATTGCAATGCCGGAGCACGTCTATAAATCGTACCCGCACGAGTTGTCGGGCGGTATGCGCCAAAGAGTTATGATTGCAATGGCACTATGTTGTAATCCAAAACTCATAATTGCCGATGAACCGACAACGGCACTCGACGTTACTATTCAGGCGCAAATTCTGGATTTGCTCCGCGACGTCAAAAACAAAATCAGCGGAAGCATCATGCTTATCACGCACGACCTAGGCGTTATTGCCGAAATGGTGGATTATGTTGTTGTTATGTACGCAGGCAAAGTAGTGGAAAAGGGAACGGTGCAGGAAATATTCAAAAATCCGCTTCATCCGTATACGATAGGTCTTCAAAAGAGTAAACCGGTTGTGGGCAAGGAAGTCGACAGGTTGTACAGCATTCCGGGGAACGTGCCGAATCCGATAAACATGTTGCAAACGTGCTATTTTAAGGATCGTTGCAATATGAAGTGCGATGCCTGCAAGGGCGATTATCCTCCGATGATACAAGTTTCGCCGACGCACTTCGTGGCATGCTACCGTTGTATGGATAAAGGAGAACTCCAATGACAGAACAA
>CAVABL010000118.1:0-4042 GCA_963586735.1 Firmicutes bacterium TM09-10 | reverse complement strand
AAACCTCGGACGACGTCTTCGTCGAGGAAAACGAAAACCTCGTTGAAGTGATTCCCGAAACCAAAGAGGACTGTTCGCTCGAGATGAACGAAAACGAAAACAACGACTATATCGTTGAGATAAAGGGACTTTTCAAAAAGTACGGAAAAGCCTCGGATTTTGTAATTCACGACATCGACATCGAGTGCCGCCCGGGTGAAATCGTCGGATTGCTCGGCAAAAACGGAGCCGGAAAATCCACGACCATAAAGTGCCTTACGGGTTTTTTCCCGTTTGACAAGGGCAGCGTCAAAATCTGCGGACACGACATCAAAACCGATCCCGTCAACGCAAAAATGAATCTCGGCTACGTGCCCGACGACAGAGCAATGTTTGACAAAATGACGGGTACGGAATATATAAATTTCATTGCTGATTTGCACAAAACGCCCGTCGACGTGAGAGAGTCACGCATCGAAGAAATGCAAAAAATCTTCGTTTTGGGCGACAAAATAGATTCGCTTATCTCGTCGTATTCGCACGGTATGCGCCAAAAAATATGCCTTATGGCATCGCTCGTGCATCAACCGAAACTCTGGCTGCTCGACGAGCCGCTCACGGGTCTCGATCCTCAAACGAGCAAGGCGTTGAGAGATTATATGCAAGTTTACAAATCAATGGGAAACGGCGTGCTTTATTCCTCGCACAACCTCGACGCCGTCGAAAAAACATGCGACAGGGCGTATATCATCAACAAGGGACGCATCGTTGAGGATATCGTCATTGCCGATTTCAAGAAAAACAATCCAGACAAGACGCTCGAAGAGGCGTTTATCGAAGAATTTGAGAACGAATGATGAAAAACGTCGCTTTGCTGTTCAAAAAAGATTTTACCGAAAGATTTTCTTCAACGTTCCGCAGAGAAAAGGGAAGGAACGATATTTTTGGGATTCTGTCCACTTTTTTGTTGCTCGCAGTTCTGTACGGCACATTCGTTTTCGTGTTCTTCAGGTTTGCCAAAACTTATATCTCCACAATGTTTGCAGATGCGTCTCAAGTGGCAGAACGCGCATACGAGTTGCTCACGATGATTTACGGGGCGGTGTTTGTGATAAACGTCGCGGTGGGTGCAAAAAACATCCATTCGGCACTTTCTGAAAGCAAAGACATAGAAGTGCTTTTGTGTCAACCGATAAGCTCCGGTGAGTTGTTTGCGTACAAATTCATCAAAATTATCTTTTCGCAATTCGTCTCGACGGTGCTCGTTCTCGTGCCGTCGTGCATAATAATCGACAACCTTTCGGGAATCGGAAACGCCGGGTATTACGTCGCTTTTGCGTCGCATCTTATTCTTGCTCCTGCGGTTTCATGCGCGGTTGCGGCACTCATTGCGATTCCGCTCAACTACATCATCAGATTCGTTTCAAACAGATTCATTTTGCACCTTGCGGTGTACGTTGCGATTCTCGGTTTGGGATTTTGGGTGTACAGTTTGTTTTTGGAGCAACTGACCTCACTCATTCAAACGGGCGATTTGAAGTTTGTGTTTGACAGAATCACGATCATAAAAATCGGCAACGTGACGTCAAAACTTTATCCCGTAAATTTGTTTTCAAATATGCTCGTGGGCAAGGATCTCGCCTTAAGCATCCTCGTTTTGCTTGCGATAGGCGTCGTCGGCATGACGGTGTCTGGACTTTTGATACGCGCAATGTACAACAAAATTCTCCAAATCCGCATGGAAGGTGAACTGAAAACCTATCACAAAAAGAAAAAAATCAGATTCCGCTCGCCGATGGCAAGCCTTATGTACAAGGAATTTATTGTCATTTTGCGCACGCCGTCGTATGCGTTCCAATATTTTGCAACCACGGTTACGCTGCCTCTGATGGTGTATGTGTGCGTGAATCTGATGCGCTCGATGATGCAATCGCTCACCGTCGTTCAATGTGACTACGAGATTTCGATTTTCGTAATCTCGATGTTTGCAGTGCTCACGAACACTTTTTGCACGACGAATATTTCAAGGGACGGCAAGATGTTCGGCATGCTGAAAACTCTTCCGGTCGAGGGCAAAACAGTCGTATGGAGCAAAATTTTGTTCTGCCTTGCGGTGTCCGAATTTTCAATTTTGGCATCGAGCGTCACGCTGCTTTGCGTTGGCTTCCTCAATTGGTGGCAAACGCTCGTGGTGTTTGTCCTTGCGAGCGCGCTATCCTTTTCGGAAATTGCTTTCGCAACAAGAAAAGACCTTGAAAAACCAAATCTTCCCGAATCGGACAGAGACGAGGTTGAAGACGGCAACAACACCATTTCTGCGGTAATATTCCTTGGGTTGATAATCAGCGTTATTCTCGGTGCGGGCGCGGTTGCGTTGTCGCTTGTTTTGTCTGTCAAGGGCACGGGCGAGAAGGCGCTTTGGGCAACCATAGGATTTGTCGTGTCAATCGTCGCGGCAGTCTTTGCAGGCGCGTTTGCATATCTCGTCAAAGGTCTGAACGAGAAATTTTACACTTCGGAAAGTTAGGAGGGCATATTGTGAAAAATATGAAATTGAGAGTCATTGCTTTGATACTCGTCATCCCTATCCTTTTGATTTTTACAACGTCGTCGGTGACGAAAACCGTGGAAATCCTCGTGGACGTCCCCGTCAAGAGCGTCACCATTGCGGATATCGAACAACCCAACGTTGACATAGCAAGCGGACAGGGTGTTGCAATCAATGTCACTGTCGAACCGTCAAACGCCTCAAATGCGAACGTCGTGCTGACGGACGAGGCAACACTCGGGAAAGAGGATAACCGCGCTCAAATCGTCGTTAAAGACGGCGTGGTCTATCCCATCACGGCGGGCAACGTCACGATAAAGGCGTCTGCCGGCGAAAAGTTTGACACGGTGGACTTGTATTTTTATTCCTCAAAACCGATGGATAGCAACGTCGTGGTCAAAAACGAGGCGCTGACATTGAAAGAGGGCGCGACGATGAATGCCGCCGACAATTTTGAATTCAAAACGGACAAACCCACAGACATCGAATACTCTGTTGACGATGCGTCCGTCGTGTCCGTGAACAAGGTTTTCGGCAATATGAAAGTGCTCACCCCGGGCGAAACTTTCGTTAGAGTCAAATACGATGGAATCGAAGTCGCAGACGACGGCACGGTGAGCAACAAGACTTTTGAGCACGCATTCAAAATCAACGCAACAATCGACACACAAACCAACACGGCGGGTGTGACTACCGGCTCAAAGGAAGTCGAATGGTTTGCCGATGTCAAAAACGAGCAGAGTGCGACGTTTTATTTTTGGTACGACACAACGCTTTACACGTTTAAGGATTTCGCTCTCGATTACGACGACGTCGTTTCAAACGCAAAAATGACGGATATGGGCGCAGGCAAAGTCAAAGTCGACTTCGAGTTTGACGAATCTGCAAAAGAAAAAGTCGAAACGTCTGTTGCGATAAAGACGATGAGCGGCGGAATCCTCAAGGAACAAACCGTTTCTTTCAACAAAAAAGAGGTCGGAGATCCATCAAAAATAGACTTTGACGGAAAGAACAAACTCGTCATAGCGCAAAAAAACAACAATAATTTTCAGACGTATTCGCTCATCGTCGATCAGGACGGACGAGAAATCGACACCGACAAATATTACGCAACTTGCACTTCTTCTGACGAGAACGTGCTCAAAGCAAAATACGTTCTCGGCGGTTGCTCGGTCATCGGTGTCGATGACGGCGTCGCAAATATAAATGTGTCGTTGAAAAGAAAGACGGACGGCGTTGAGGTTGCGTTTGCAAGTTTTCCAGTCGAAGTGGTCAAACAGTTTGAAAACCTGTCGATAAACTCGCAACAGATGAGCGTGCACGTAAACTCGCACGCTTTGGACAGCGTCGTTTCAATCGGTCACTATTCGTTTAAGAGCGGACAAGTCACCGAATACAACTCCGCAGACAGCGGTTTTATCCCCGTGAACGGAATGTACAGCAACGCGTCGAGCGGTTTTGATTCCTCAAAAGTCACGTGGACGTCCACCGATGAAAATGTCGCAAAGGTTGAAA
>CAVABL010000117.1:0-4095 GCA_963586735.1 Firmicutes bacterium TM09-10 | reverse complement strand
GCGTGCATTAGAGCAATGTCAAAACTTATCACACGCAAAACAAGCGATGATTTCCGGTCTGTGAGCCTTGATGTCTTAATGTCCGTCAGCGAACCGTCTCGCGAACTTGAAGAAGACGTTGTCAACGACTATACCATCTATGATTCAATCGTTGACAGCCTAAATCTGACGGACAATATGCGAATTGCGCTCGAATGTAGGCAAAACGGACTAAGTTATCCCGAAATTGCCGCCATACTTGAACGAGCGCAATCTACCGTGTTTGAATACTTCATTAAAATGCGACAACGATATGTCGCAATTTATGGATAAATATTGATGCGCTATGCACCAATTGTTTGTCTATCAATATATTTCAATTAATATGCGCCGAGAAAATCTCGGCGCACAAGAGCGTTTTTCGTCAATAGACGTAAGTCAGTGTTTGCGTGACTTTTTTGCCCGAAACCTTATACTCGATTTCGGTTTTCACGACTTTGCCGGTTTGAATCGTAACCTCGATGTCAAGATCGCTTACTTTTGCGACTTCCTCGTCCGAAAGCCCCAAAAACGATTTGATTTGTGCGGCGTAGATTGCAACATCATATTTCGTTTGACCGTCACTCTCCTCTTTTTCGAACTTTTCAATCATCGTTTTGTCAAGTTTGAGATAGGGCGCTTGTTCAACCGTGCCCGTCGTCGTGGTGGTTTCATACTTTTCAGTTGCAAATGCGTCGTTGTTGAGGATCTTTTCCGTCTTTTCATACGTCCAACCGTCCGTTGCCTTCGCAAAATTCTGAGTGCACGATGAAAGGAGAAGATTCCCGTTTTCGACGGTTTGCTCAAACTTTATACTTTGGCATTCGCCGACGTTTTTCAAAGCCTCAACCCATGCATATTGATTTGTTTGTTCATCCGTGTTGCACGCCGCCAGCGTGACGAGCGCAAGAACGATTACTGCAAATACGATTATACGATTGCGTTTCATTTTCACTTCCTCCTATCAGCCGAAGAATTTGCCAAGAGCGACGTATGCCAGTGCAAGAGTCGCGCTTGCAAGTGCGATGAGTGCAAACAGAGCGTTGTCGCGCACCTTGTTTGCAATCAAAGTTGCCTCGTTTGCGTCGCTGTACGCCTGCGCCCAGAGTTGCGCGTACGCTTTGCCCTGATCACTGAGTTTGACGAGTTCGAGTTTGTCGCTGTCAAGTTCAACGATATAGTCGTGCGCATCGAGAAGTTTCGTCTCGTCGCCGTCATTGTACTCTTCGAGCAAGTTCTTGATGGCGGTCATTTCCGTCTCGACTTTGGCATAATCGTCAATAAACTTCACCAAAACCGCGTAGTTCGTCTTTGCTGTTTCGTCGTCGTCGATCTGAAGCATATCGTCGTCCGTGATGCTTGCTTTGAGTGCTTTTGCGGGCGCATACTGTGCGTCTGCAAGGAATTTGACCTCCATTTCCGCGTACGATTTGATCTCGTCGATTTTATCCTTTGCGGATGCGATGACTCTGAACGCAACGGATTTTTCACCGCAGTAATTGTCGCTGTCAATCGTTGCAGTGAACGTATAGTTGCCAAGTTCGGCGATTTCGTCAACCGTGTCGCCATCCATCTTGAGAACGGTGGTGATGCCAACGTCGGCGTGGCCGTCAACCTTTGCGTTTGCGTTCAAACCGAACGATTTGACAACGTATCCTTTGCTCTTCAAACCTTCGATTTCGATGTTGATGGCATCAGAAATGTCTTGCTGTGCAACAGTGACGGAAATGAGTTCGGATTCCTTTGCGCCGTTTGCAAATTTATATTGCGTGTCGTGGACGATGACCACTTTCATCATGTAGTTGCCTGCGCCGTCAAGTTTAACTTCCGTGTTTGTGTCGTCTGCCTTGTAGAACACGACTTTGAACGTTTGATCGGAAGCACTTGCAAGATAGCCGTTGAGCATCGTTCTCCAATCGAACGGATTTGCCGTGTTGCCGTAAACGAATTGCGTCTTGAGTTTGTCGTTGACAATGGAAATCACGGGCAAACCGACGGTGAGCGTTCCCTCTTCCACGGTCAACTTATAGTTTGTGTTGCTTATCGTTGCGGTGATCGTATGCGTGCCGCCTGCAAACACGCTTGCAAAGTTGTCATTGGTGAGTTGGGTTTCACCGACCTTGACGATGAGTTGCACGCCGAGGTCGTCACCTTCAAGCGCATTGTTAGTGCTCGAGAGTTTTTTGACAAGCTCTTTCCACGTGATCGTATAATCTACTGCAACCGAATCAACATTCACGGTGACGGAACGTTGTGTGATCGTGTAGATCGACTTTCCTGCAGTTGTGTAGGTGATCGTCAAGGCGTAGTTTGCGTTATTTTTGCTCGTTGCGGTGATATCGTACGCGCCGACAGTCTTGCCTTCCGTTCTCTTGATTGTGAGGAGCGAATACACGGTTTCCGTGGGTGCCATAGTGCCGCTTGTGATGTCAACGGTGAGGTCGGAATCGGCATCGCCGTACACGCTTGTTGCATCCTTGACGAGCACAGTGATCACTCTCTTGGTTACGGTGTAGGTTGCACTCGTGAAATTCACCTTGTAGTTCGTGTTGCTCGCCGTGCCTTCAATCGTATACGTTCCGACATTTTTGATCTCCTTGCCGTCTTTGATTGAGAGCTTAATGTCGAGGGAATCGTAATTATCTTCATACGCAAATCCTTCGATTGCGGATGCGGTGAGAGTCTTCACTGGTTCGCCGTACACGCTTGTCAAACTTGCAACGCTCACGGTAATCGGTCTTGCATTGATCGTATAAGCATCTTTTTCGCCCTCAAACATCACTTTATAGTTGCCGTTGTTCCATGAGCCTTTGACGCTGTACGTGCCTGCGTCGATGGGTGTAATCTCTTTGTCTTCCGCATCGACGAATTTGAGCGAAAGATCGAGGGCGCTGAATTCCTCGTTATATGCCGTTGAAGATCCGTCTTTAAGTTTCAACGAATTTTTCAGCGTTGAGATATCTGCCGCCGTGCCGTAAGTAATCTCTGCCGTGCCGATGGCCACAGTCACCGCCTTTGGATTGATGGTATATGTGCCGTCCTTGAATGTCACAGCATAGTTGTTGTTGCTTGCTTTTCCTTCATCCGCAGTACCGCTGATCTTGTATGTGTCAGCCTTGCTGCCGACTTCTCTTGTGAGTCCAATCTCAAGAGTATCAGTGCCAACAAGTGTCGGAATTTGGCAAGTAAGCGTCGCTTCGTCATCACCGTATGTCACCGTTTTGTTGTCAATCGTGACGGTGATCTCTTTTGGCGAAACGACGTAGGTCGCATCCTCATTGGCAGTGACACTATAGTTTTGGTTCGTCCACCCTTTCAAGCAGATTTCATACGTTCCGGCATCTTTGATCGTCTTGTCGTCCTTCACAGCGAGCGTAACGCCGAGGGAATCGTAATTATCTTCATACGCAAATCCTTCGGTTGCGGACGCGGTGAGAGTCTTCACCGTTTCGCCGTACACGCTTGTCAAACTTGCAATTGTGACTGTAATCGGTCTTGCGGTGATCGTGTAGGTGGATTTGCCGTCACCCGTGTAGGTGATTGTCAAGGCGTAGTTTGCGTTATTTTCGCTCGTTGCAGTGATAGCATATGTGCCGACATCATTGCCTTCCGCTCTCGTGATTGTGAGAAGCGAATACACGGCGTCTTTGTATGCCATATCACCTTTTTCGATCGTCACGGTGAGATCGGAGTCTTTCTCGCCGTACACGCTTTCTGCATCCTCGACGAGCACCGTGATCGGTCTTGCAGTGATCGTATACGTGCCGTACTCGTTAGTCGAGTTTTCGCCCACAAACTTCACAGCATAGTTCGCATTGCCATTGACGACCGAACCCTTGATTGTGTATGTGCCAAAGTTCTTTATCTCTTTGCCGTCATTGACAGTAAACACGACGCCGAGCGTTTCCTTATCGGCTTCATTCACAAGTCCTTCGACGCTCCAAGGGAGTTTATCATTGCTTACAATTTCACTGCCGTACACCATTGATACTGTTCCGACTTTGACGGTGATCGGTCGTGCCGTGATCGTATACGTGCCGTACTCGTTAGTCGAGTTTTCGCCCACAAACTTCACAG
>CAVABL010000116.1:2317-4147 GCA_963586735.1 Firmicutes bacterium TM09-10 | reverse complement strand
AACTTCAATTTTCGGCAGAAAAAATCATCGTCATTGCGTTTCCGTTCATGCAAATCGTCATTTATGCGTGCATGATTTGCGTTGCGTGGTTCGGTGGTAATGACATCATTGTCGGAAAGATGAAACTCGGCGACTTCACGGCGTTTTTGAGTTACATAATGCAAATCCTCATGTCGCTCATCATGGTGGCAATGGGCTTTATGAACATCGTCATGTCGCGCGCCTCTCTTGACCGTATCGTTGAAGTTCTTGATGAGAAAATCGACATTGAGGACGCTGCCGACGCGCAGGATCTCGAAGTCAAGGACGGAAGTATCGACTTTGACAACGTTGACTTTTCTTTCTCGAAGTCCAAAGACGTTCTCAACCTCGAAAACATAGACTTGCACATAAAGAGCGGTGAGACGATAGGTATAATCGGTGGCACGGGCTCGGCAAAATCAACGCTCGTGCAACTTATTCCGAGGCTTTACGACGTGCTTGACGGTGAAGTCAAAGTGGGTGGCGTGAACGTCAAAGATTACAAACTCGAAAAACTCAGAGATTCCGTTGCAATGGTGCTTCAAAAGAACGTGCTTTTTAGTGGCACGATAAAGCAAAATTTGCTTTGGGGCAACAAGGATGCAACCGATGAGGAAATCGTGCATGCGGCAAAGGCAGCGCAGGCGCACGACTTCATTATGTCTTTCCCCAACGGCTACGAAACCGAACTCGGACAGGGCGGCGTGAACGTGTCGGGCGGACAGAAACAACGTTTGTGCATTGCGCGCGCACTCCTCAAAAAGCCGAAGATAATGATTATGGACGACTCGACGTCCGCCGTTGATACCGCAACCGACGCGGCAATCAGAGCAGGACTCAAAAACGAATTCGGCGATACGACTGTGCTTATCATTGCGCAGCGTATATCCTCTGTTGAGGGCGCAGACAGAATCATCGTCATGAACGAGGGCAAAATCGACGCAATCGGCACTCACGATGAATTGCTTGCATCGAATGAAATTTATCAGGACGTTTACAATTCGCAAAAGAAGGGTAGCGATGAGGAGGTGAGCGTCAATGCGTAAAAACAAGATGAACACCAAAAACAACGCTATGGGACAAAACAAGTTCAGAGCAAAAAATCCGATGCAAACCCTCAAGCGCATCCTTGGCTACTGGAAACCGTACAAATTGCAACTTATAGGCGCGCTCGTTTGTATGATTGCAAACGTGCTTTTCAACATTGCCGGCACGTTTATGCTCGGTTCTGTCGTCGTCAACAACTACATCCTTCCGCTTGCTTATAAAAACGGGATGTACATTACAGCAAACACCGACATCATCAACAGGGCGGCGGAAGTCACGATGCAGAATTTCGGCGGCATCATAGGCGTTATGGCAGTGATGTACGTCGTGGGCGCAGGACTTCATTATCTTTACAACTATATCCTCGTCAGAGTCACAACGAAAACTTTGCAAAACGTGCGTGACGAGATGTTTGAAAAGATGGAAAAACTCCCCATCAGATACTTCGACACACATACGCACGGCGACATAATGAGTCTTTACACCAACGATACGGACACATTGCGCGAGTTGCTCTCAAACGGCATTCCCAACCTCATCAGCAACTTGCTCACGGTTGTGGGTATGTTTGTTGCAATGATGATTGTGTCTCCGCTTCTCACGCTTTGTTCGGTCGCGATGCTCGTCATAATGCTCTTCATTATGAAATATATCGCAGGCAAGAGCGGCAAGCACTTTGTCGGTCAACAACGCCAGACGGGTGCGATAAACGGCTTCATCGAGGAGCATATCGACGGTCTTAAAGTCGTCAAAGTGTTCTGC
>CAVABL010000116.1:0-2307 GCA_963586735.1 Firmicutes bacterium TM09-10 | reverse complement strand
ACGAGGAAGAGGCAAAAATCGATTTCGACAAGTTCAACGAGGACTTGTGCTATCACTCGGATAAGGCGCACACATATGCGAATATTTTATTCCCCATAATGGGCAACTTGTCGTACGTGTCTTATGCCGCAACGGCAATCGTCGGAACGATTATGGCAATCAGCGGTTTTGGCGGAATGACTTGGGGCGGACTTGTGTCATTTATGCAATTTTCGCGCCAGTTCAGCAACCCGCTTTCGCAGATAGCGCAACAAATGAACGGCATCCTTATGGCGCTTGCAGGCGCGGAGCGTATATTCGAGCTTATCGACCAGCAACCTGAACAGGATGAGGGTTATGTCACGCTCGTCAACGCAAAAGAGGACGAAAACGGCAATATCGTCGAAACTGACGAGTACACGGGAGAGTGGGCTTGGAAACATTTTCACAAGGCAGACGGTACAACGACTTATGTCAAGTGGAGAGGCGAGGTCGAATTTGAAGACGTATCATTTGGATATGTGCCCGAAAAAACCGTCCTCAAACACGTCACGATGGAAGCGTTGCCCGGTCAGAAAATCGCTCTCGTCGGCTCAACCGGCGCAGGCAAAACCACAATCACGAACCTCATCAATCGCTTCTACGACATAAACGAAGGCAAGATAAGATATGACAATATAAACATCACAAAAATCAAAAAGGACGATTTGCGTAGGTCTATGGCAATGGTGCTTCAGGACACGCACCTCTTCACAGGCACGGTTGCCGACAACATTCGTTTCGGCAAACTCGACGCAACCGACGAGGAAGTCAAAGCCGCCGCAAAACTCGCAAATGCGGACTATTTCATCAGGCACTTGCCGGACGGCTATGACACCATGCTCACCGGCGACGGCGAAAACCTCTCGCAAGGTCAACGACAACTCCTTGCAATCGCGCGTGCCGCCGTTGCAAATCCGCCCGTACTCATCCTTGACGAAGCAACGAGTTCAATCGACACCCGCACCGAAAAACTCATTGAGCAGGGTATGGACAAACTCATGCAAGGTCGCACCGTCTTCGTCATCGCTCACCGTCTTTCAACCGTTCGGAATTCCGACGTGATTTGCGTTCTCGAGCACGGCGAGATTATCGAGCGCGGAAATCACGAGCAGTTGATTGCGCAGAGGGGAAGGTATTATCAACTTTACACCGGCGCATTCGAACTGGAATAACAACGCCAAACAACGATTTGTTTTGTCAGGCACGGCTTGCCTCAAAATCACGTGCAATGCAGTACGTTGGGTTTTGATTCAAACCGTGCCTTTCGCATGGCTCATTTGTTTTGTGTCGTTTTTCATCGTCAAAGACGATGACACCCCATACAAATACGACGCAAACTGCAACGTAATCAAAACCGAAGATAAAATTACTATGTTATCCGAGTAAGATGAGTTTTTGATTTGACTGTCTTGAAATCGGGGTGGGGGTGTGATATAATAAACGCATGAAAACAAGAATCTTAATGACGAAAAAGCATCAGCAATGGACGTATGGAAGCAAGCAAGATTTGATGGAGTATCTTGACGGCGAAGACGACGAAATTTTGGAATTTGCAATCGAGAATCGATATTTTGCGATTATCCTCAAAAACGGCATGACGTACGAGATTTGCGACACGGAGGACGAGGCAATCGAAAAAGTTGCGTATATATATCGCAATTACGACGTCGTGCAAAACACGACGGACAAGTGCTATATCGTGCGCGATAATCCAAAAAAACGTTACAAAACGCCGGCGGAGGCGCAGGCACACGGTGAATTCGATTACGTTTACGTGCCGAAAGATATGTATTTTCTCTCAAAATACGGGAAAATTCTTGCAATCGGGAGGACGGAAGACGAGATGAGAGAGAAGATGTACGAACACTATCGGGCGAAATACACGTACTTGTATTGAGGAATGAAAAAACACACGGCAGTGATGTGAATTTGCGCTGAAAACGACGTAAAATCGTTGAGAACGAGAGTAAGACAAAAGAGAGAGGGACACCAACACCGAAAACGAAGTAAAGTTGTTGGAAAAGAGTGCAATGTTGAAGTGATAAGGCGTGAAAACATCGATGACGGACGGAATTGCCGTGATGGGAGATGTGAAAAAACGTTGTGAAACGACAAAAAATACGGATGTGAAAAGCGTGTGAAATCGGCATGATCGACTGTGTGAAACAATAATGTGAAACAATTGCGCAACGGCGGAAAAATTGACGGGGAAACGGGCAAAATTTGCGTGCGTGCATGCGTGAAACAAATTTGTGAAACTGCGAAAAGACAATATCATAAATCTAC
>CAVABL010000115.1:1829-4148 GCA_963586735.1 Firmicutes bacterium TM09-10 | reverse complement strand
GCGTTGAAGAAGTCGATGAACAGTGTATCGGTGAAAACGATGAGCTACGTCGGCGTTGAAAAATCCGTCGATTATCTATCAAAAATGGGGATTTTCACGCAAGACGAAGACAAAAATTACGCCTTGTCGCTCGGCGCGTTGACAAACGGCGTTGGAGTAAGGCAAATTGCCGACGCATATTCGACGTTTGCAAACGACGGCAATTTTCAAACGTCGAATCTTGTGAATTATGTCGCAAAGGATGACAGAAAAATATTGTCAAACGACGCTTTTTCAAAAAAAGTTTTCAAATCTTCAACTTGCGACCAGATGAATTCCGCGCTTTCGGACACCGTCAAAGACGGCACTGCAATCGCGCTTTCCGCCCTTGACTTTGAAGTTTGCGCCAAAACCGGCACTGCCGAGCGTGCGGACGGCAAAAATTCAGACGCGTGGTGCGCAAGTTACAACAATGACTTCACTGTTGTCGTTTGGCACGGCTCGGATGACGGAATGAACGAAAAAGGAGGCGGCGAAGCGTCAAGACAGTGCTTGAAAACGTGGCGCGCGTTGGAAAACCGCACGACGAAAAAGAGTGTGAAAAAGAGTGCGGATTCCATCGTGCTCGACGTTGACACCTATGCGACGAAAAAGAACAAAAAGGTTATGATTGCAAGTGAAAACACCCCTATAGAATATCGAAAAGCGGAAATATTTTCAATCGGCAACGTTTACGACATGTCCTCTTCGTTTGACAGCGTAGCGCAAGAAAAAGCCGATTTTTCGCTTGAGAAAAACGGAAAAATCGTGACGATTGCAATTGATGCGGAAGAGATATATTCTTACAAAATCTCATGCATAGACGTTTTCGGCGAAAGAGTTTTGTTCACAATCGACGGCAAGAGTGCAAGTGATTCAATCGCTCTGATCGACACTCCTCTTGCCCTGTTCGATTTTGTGACATACAAAGTCGAGTGTTATGTCACATCCAACCCGACAGCGAGCACGACGTGCGAAAAAAATATTTTCGTTGAAAACTCTTTTTAGCGTCGAAGTTTAAGCAGGATATAATCTTTTAATAGCAAAAGATGAGGAAGCGACCGAATCGATGCGCAAAACTTAAAGAGTTTGTCATTTTCTCGTCTTTTCATAAGTTAATTTCAAAGCGATTGATGTTTAGCTTTATCAAAACGAACGTGCGCTATTTTTTTTGCGTTTGAGTTTGGAATTTGCGACTTTTCACGAAATTCACAAGATTTCGATTCCCTCAACCGCTTTTTTGACGAGCGTGTCGACATCCATTGCTTTTTCCGTTTCCCTAACTTTTTCGAGTTTCGGATGAATTACGGGGTTTTTGGGCAAGAAAATCGTGCAGCAATCCTCAAACGGCTCGATTGATGTTTCATACGTGCCGATTTTGCGCGCGAGATTCATAGTTTCTTCTTTGTCGAACGCAATCAGCGGTCTGAAAATCGGAAGTTCTGCGCAATCCTCGGTTGCCGTCATGCTTTCCACCGTTTGCGAGGCGACCTGACCGAGACTCTCGCCCGTGATGAGAGCTTTGCAATCGTTTTGCCGAGCGACGATTGAGGCAATGCGCATCATAAATCTGCGCATAATCGTAATCATAAATTCGGCAGGACAAACCCTATGGATTTCCATCTGTATTTCGGTGAACGGCACGACGAACAGTTTAATATCGGTTGCGTAATTTTCGAGGATATTACGCAATTCCACCACCTTTTCTTTTGCTTTTTCTGACGTATACGGCGGCGAACAGAAGTGAATCGCGCAAAGTTTCATCCCTCTTTTCGCTATCATATACGCTGCAACGGGCGAGTCGATTCCGCCCGAAAGGAGCAAAAGTCCCTTGCTCGAGCACCCCACCGGCAAACCGCCTGCGCCGTCGATGACGTCGCCGAACACGAAGGAATAACCGTTTTCGCGAATATCCACCATAAAATCGTAATCATAATCTTTCAAATCGACGGAAAATGACGTGTTCGCAAGCACGACACCGCCGAGTTTTGCGGCAATTTCATAGGATGCAAGCGGGATTCGCTTATCGGCGCGCTTGACGGTGACTCTGAATTTAGGCGTTTTAAGCAACGTATCTTCCTGAGTTTTCAGTGCGAGTTCTTTTACACACTCTTTTATATCGCAAAAATCCTCGTCCGCCCTCGTTTGAACCTTGTACGCAATTGAAAACGAGTAGATTCCGAACACTTTTTTCAAGCGTTCAACGATTTCGTCTTCGTCGTCGACGTCGAAGTTTTCGACGAAATATCTGCCTTGTGAGCGTGCAAAGTCAAATTTCAAGCCCGAAAGAGCCGCTTTTAT
>CAVABL010000115.1:0-1819 GCA_963586735.1 Firmicutes bacterium TM09-10 | reverse complement strand
TAGTCGCGATTTTTGCCTTTGAGGAATATTTCCCCGTATCTTATGATGACAACTTCTTCCATAATTATTTCACCGTTTATTAGTCGATTTGAAGTATTTTCGGCGCACAAACGCCTATTTTGTTTCACGCGCTCGTTATACTCTTTTGTAGTTTGTCAGTTTTTTCAAACTGTTTTTTATCGTTTCAACGACAAAATCCACGTCGTTTACGTCGTTCTCATACGACGTTGAAAACCTTATAATGCCGTCTTTATGTCTTTCGTCAAGACCGAGCAACCTCTTGAATCTCGATTCGTGATGTGACGAGCAAGCCGAGCCGATTCCGACGAGGATTCCGCAATCCTCGATATCGTGCAACAAAACTTCGCCCCTCACGTCCTCAAACGCCACCGTCAAAATGTTGGGAGCAAAGTTCTCGTTCGGCGACAAAACGATTATATCGTCAATAGTTTTAGTCAATTTTGCGAACAACTGTTCTCTGAAAAGCGTTTTTTTAGAATAGTCATCTTCAAAATTGTCAAAACAAATCTTCACCGCTTGTGCAAACCCGATTATGGACGGAGCGTTTTCCGTTCCCGAGCGAAAGCCTTTCTCCTGTCCGCCACCGTAAAGCAACGGTTTTATAGGAGTGCCTTTTTTCACAAACAGCGCGCCGATTCCCTTCGGCCCGTGAATCTTATGAGCGGAAATCGTATACAAATCAACTCCGAGCGCACGCAAATTCACCTTGATTTTTCCGAATGCCTGCACTCCGTCCGAGTGAAAAATTGCCTTCGGCGCAAATTTTCTCGTCAATTTTACGAGTTTTGCAATGTCGTTCACCGCACCCGTTTCGTTGCTCACGTGCATTATCGAAACGAGAGACACGTTTTCGTCGAGCAGTTTTTCAAATTCTTCGACATTTATCGAGCCGTCGTGATTTATTGGGGCAAAAACGACCTCGAATCCTTGTTGAGCAAGTTGATTTGCGGCGTTTATTATTGCGTCGTGTTCGCCCTCGCCGACGATTATTTTGCTCCCCTTTGGTTTTCTCGTGCAAAACAATGCCGTATTGTCCGCTTCCGTTCCGCCCGACAAAAAGTACAATTCACCCTCTGGTGCTTTTAAGGCGTTTTTTATGCTTTCTCTTGCTTCTTTGATTTTTACGGACAACTTCACCGACTGTTTATAAAGCGCGGACGGATTGAAAAAATCTTCCTCGCTTTCTTTTAGAATGGCATTAGCAACTTCTGGATATATCCTTGTTGTTGCGGCGTTGTCAAGATAGATCAATTTGCTCATATTTCCTATGTTTTCCGCGTTTAGATGCGGTGTTTATTTGTTCTCTCTCAGTTGTTTTATGAGTGCAATCATATATTCGTCGGGTTTGAAAAGCAAACTACGATCGATGCCGTCCGCCGTGAATTTTATCTGCCAGATTCCGTCCTCGTATGCCTTTGAGGCACACAGCAAGTCGGTTTTTTTGTCGTACGTGTCCTGCATTATCTCAAAACTTTGCGCATCATTCCACATCAAGTCGAGATAAATTCTCTGTCTGTTCACGACGTCTTTTGCAACGACGCGCAGTCTTGATTTTGAAAACTCATACGTGTATTCCTTTGCGGTTTTGTTGTAAAAGTGCAAACACACACCGCCCGAGGCAAATATCGCTCCGAACGCAAACATAAACCACCAACTGTAAAAAGCCGACAGAAAAACGAATCCAAACGATGCAAGCACGAGGCAAATCCCTGCCCACTGCATAGATTTTGCGTTTTTGGAAACTTCAACGTCGATTGATTGCACGTATGTATCCGACATCATTTCACCTTATAAAAAT